>JAPLGX010000190.1 GCA_026389925.1 Chloroflexota bacterium | reverse complement strand
TAAGCCGCCCAGTGGTAACGCGTACTCTCCTTGGACCACGGCATCATGCCCGCCGTGAAGGCATACACCACGCCGGCCGTTCCCGAACCTCTCGCCGGCGCCAGATCGCGCGGCCAAGCGCGCTCCATCGACCTACGCCAGCGCAGCGCCAGGCCGGCCAAACAAGCCGCCAGGCCGGCCAGCGCCACCCACTTCGATACCGATAACAGCATCATCGCCCCGCCTCCCGCCCGCTACTTCAGGCGCTTCACGACGAAACGGAATTCCTTCTCGCCCACTTTGTCGATCGACACCAGCTCGTTGCCGCTCGAGCGCGCCCAGGCCGGGATGTCGGCCATGACCCCCGGGTCGGAGGCCGTCGCTTCGACGATCCCGCCCACCGGGACGGTCTTCATCGCCAGCGAGATCTTCACCACCGGCATCGGGCACAGCAGGCCTTTCAGGTCCAACACGGTCTTGCCTTCGCTGCTCATGGCTCAATTCACTCCTGGATCTCCTGGAGATCCGCTAGACAAATAGGGTGATGTCGGCATCGCTGGCATATTCCAGAAACGTAGCCGCGCCGACGAGCTCGGCCGAGGGGATGAAGTCCTCGGGCTTGAACCCGAAGGCCTCCATCGTCATCTGGCACGCGAACATTCGCGCGCCGCCCTGAATGCAGATCTCGCGCAGCTCTTCGATCGTCGCAACGTTCGAGTTCTTGAAGGTCATCTTCATCAGTTTCGTCGCCAGCCACTGGAAGCCCGGGATTGACATCATGAAGACTGGGATCGGCCAGACGATGTTCTGGAACCACTTCGGGCCGAAGGGCATCTTCATCGGCATGGCCGGGTTGCCAAGCGGGGTCACGCTGGCTTTGATCTTTGGTTTGAGAAGCGACATCCCAAAGAACGTGAAGAAGATCCCTACGTCCCAGCCCATCGCGACGGCGGTGCTGCCGAGGATGAATGGCACGTAGGCCATGTCGAGCGTGCCCTTGCTGGCGATGATGGCTAGGCGCTTGGGCTTGGTGGGATCCGATTTCGACAATTGTCCTCCTGGTGAATTGGGGTATCAACCCATTCGGTCGACGAGTTCAGCGCGGCGCGAAAGGTTTTCGCGCAAGACAGCGCGCAGCAGGTCCAGTGCCTGGATCAAGCGCTCATCACCGAGGCTGTACTGAACCGAAGAACCCTGACGGGTGGCAATGACCATCCCCCGTTCTCGCAGCGTCTTGAGATGGCGCGAAATTGCAGGCTGAGGAGTACTCAGCGCTTGGACGAGTTCGGTGACGGTCCGCGGTTGATCGTGGAGCTGGTAAAGAATGAGGATGCGCTTCGGGTCGGCCAGCCCCGCGCAGATTTCGGCGTGCAGTGCGTTGATCTCGCCTTCGAATTCTCCTGCCACCTGATCTGCTCCTTTGCACATCTGCCAGATATGCCGATGTACGCATAAGAGAATGTTCGAATTATCCTTCTAGACGGCCCACTGTCGTTAGTGACATACGTCACATTGGTTCGCGCGAATTGTAACCCCGTCTGGTGTGCCCAGTTCGGGGATTCCGAAACGGGTAGAATCCTGGACTCTGGCCGATTCCCGCCGCTAATAAGATTGGCCAATCGATTCCGACGAGGGTTTTTGTCGGGGTGTTGCGGAAGTGACATCCGCCGCGGTGATAGCCCAGATGAGGGTGGGACAACCATCTCGCCATGGCCAGGCTTGGCCATGGCGCGCTCTCTCTAGAACGTGTATCGACTGAGGTTCGGCGTCAGTGGCGCACAGGGTTGCTCGGGCGGGTCTGCCGGCGCCACCAACCTTGCACCGCCACCCGCGCGGCCTGCACCAGGTTGATCCGCCAGCCGCGCATGGGGATCTCCAGTTCGCGCTTGTCGCACACCGTGCTCAGATTGGAATTGTCCACTTGCGCCTTGAGCGCTTTCAAGCGGATGCGCCGTTCGGCGGCGTTCGGTTCGGCCATAATTAGGTCAATCTCCCCGATCAGCCGCACCGCGTTGACGATACGCGCATCGGTCGCCTCTGCCGTCGCCGCTTCGATGACGCCCATCTCGCCCTTGATCTGATTGAGCCGCCGGCCGGCCTCATACGTTGCCGCCACAATCTGATCGCGGTTCATCCAACGGGTTTCGTAGTTCAGCACGTACTTCCAACTGGGGGCGAGCAACCGCAGGCGGTGTTCCTCCAACGTGCGCGCGAACAGCCGGTAGCCGTGCGCTGCGGGGTCTTCGAAGGCGCGGCTGCCGGGGTCAACGAACGGCGCGAGCGGCGAGATGAAGGGCACCACCCGGCGGATGCCTTCCCTCCCGTAACGCTCGAGGATCTCGCGCGAGTAGTCGATCGTTCCCATCACCGACTCGTAGGTCTGGCCCTTCAGCCCGACCATGAAGAAGAGGTCCAGGCGCTGGCAGCCCGCCGCCAGCGCATCGTCCATGGTGTGCTCAATCGCCTCGCGCGTGTACGGCCGGCCGAACGCCTGCCGTACACCATCGTCATGCGATTCCATTGAAATCTCGAGCGTCCAATTGGGGAGCGCACGACCGACCCGGTCGAGGAAACTCCTGGGAGCGGCATCGAAGAGTTCGATGAACACCGGATGGGGATATCCGGCAATGGCTTCCAGGAATCGCTCGGCGTAAGTCCCGCCGGCCTGGCGGATATCGCCCAGGACAAACACCGGCCCCTGGCTGAACTCGCCAATGCGCCGGATGTCGCTTGCCAACTGCACCGGGTCGCGATAAGCCGGCTTCTGCCGGCTATGCATGTTGCGGAAGGCACAGGCCGAGCCGCCGCATGAGACGCAGTTGTACCGGCAGCCACGCACGGTGAGCGCGGCGGTAATTGGATACTTCATCCAATTGGGGAAAGGTTTGTGGGAGGCCAGATCCCGGTAGCGCGCCACCGAGCGAACCACGCCCGTGTAGTCCAACAGGACGTGATCCAAGTTCTCCGGCACGTAGGTCAGCGGGTTGACCTGCACTGCGCCATCGCGGTCCTTCCAGACCAGGTTGGGGATCTCGCCCAGCCGCCGTGCCTCGGGCGAGCCCGGTGCAGGGTGGGCCGATCCGCCCGAGCACAGGAAACCCACCAATTGCAGCATCGGTTCTTCGGTGGAGTCCCCGCGCACGACGAAATCGACCGCCGGGTAGCGGATGAGTTCATTGTGGAAATAGGTCGAAGAGAAACCGCCGAAGATAATCGCTCGCGCGGGGTGCAGACGTTTGACGATGCCCGCCACTTCGATCGACCCGTGGGCGTGGGGCAGCCAGTGCAGGTCGATGCCGAACGCCGGCGCATCCAGCCGCTGCAGGCACGCCTCGACGTCGAAGTCCGAATCCTCCAGCATGCGGCTGGCAAGGTTCACGATACGCGTGTCGTAGCCGTGCCGCTCGAGGTATTCGGCGATGGTGGTGAACCCGATCGGGTACATTTCGAAGACCGGCGTCGATGGAACCAGATCGCTCACCGGTCCGTAGAGGATCGATTTGCCACGGAAGTCAAAGACGCTGGGTGCGTGAAGCAAGATCAGGTCGGAGGACGGCATGCTCACCTATCACGGCCGGCGCGGGGCGGGCTTGCCCGCGGCCGCACCCGGCACCTTTCAACCCCTCGATACTAGTTTTCGGGACGGAAAGCTCACAGTTGATATGCTCACTATCATGGCGTGCCATTCCGCGTCATTGACGTGCCGGTCCTCCTGCGGCTCCGCCGAATGGCTGTTGCGCCGCGAGAGGTCCGGTCCGTCGGGCCGTTCGAGCTCACTGCGCTCCACGGAGCGCCCCGCGCCGTGCCCGTTGGGCGCCTGCCACACGCGCGATGCGCATGCGTCGCCATCCGGCCCGGCCCCAACCGCGCGAGAGCCTCCCAACTCAGGGTCAGAATGGAATTCAATCCTCGCCTTGTCGCTCGGCGACAATCCACACCGACCCATCGGCGTCGCGCTCCAGCCTTGACACCAGGCCCAGCCGCATAGCCATGCCAGCGATCACTTCCCCGTGGCGGAACCGACTGCGCATGAGGAGCAATCTCTCGGCAAGCGCAATCAGGCGCACGCCCAGGCGGCGGACATCCGGCTCCAAGATGACGAGACAACCGCCAGGCTCGAGCACCCGCGCCATTTCGGCCAGCGCCCGTTCTTGATCGCGCAAGTGATGAAACGCATCCACCATCACGATGCGCGCCTGGCTGCGCCGGGGGAGAGGCAGGTTTTCGACCTCGGCCTGCACAACCACGAGGCTGGGTTTGGCGGCGGCTTGTCGCAGCATCGGCTGCGAAACGTCGATCACAATGGCCAGGCCGGCTTGAGGCGCGAGGTGTTGCGCAACACGCCCCGTGCCGCCTGCTGCATCCAGGATCGAACCCCGGGTGGGCAGCCGCAACAGCTCCGCCATCCGCTCGCCTCGGCGAAAGGAGGCCAGGCGGTCGTAGTGCGGGGCCATCAGTCCGAAGTGGTCAATGATCGGCATCGTCAAAACCATCCGCGCGCCCCTCGGCGGCCGCCGGGATGCTTCGCCCGACCCATGCGTGAAAGGACTGTGTGAGTTTACACCCCCTTTACGTCAAGCCAGCAGGATTGTCACAAAAGCCTCTTACGCTTGCGAAGAATGGTGACACCGGGCCTCGGCTAGGTGCCCTCGACATTGTGTTGGAGTATGCTTCGCGACGTGCCCAAACCCACGAGCCGCGTGACCGACCGCTGGATCGCCGCCGGGCTGGGGCTCTTTGCGCTTCTCGTCTACCTGCGCACGCTCACGCCCTCCCTGTCGTACCTCAGCCCGGACGGAAGCGAGTTGGCCACGGTCCCGGCCATCTTGGGCTTGGCGCACCCGCCCGGCTATCCGCTCTATACCTGGCTCGGTTTCCTGTTCAGCCGATTGATGCTCGCTGGTGATGTGGCCCACCGCATCAACATGATGAGCGCCATGCTGGGCGCCATGGGTGTGGGGGCGCTGTATCTCATCGTGGTGCGCCTGCTGCCCGCCGAACGTCTGGGCCTGCTGTGGCGGCGCTGTGCCGCCGCCCTGGCGGCCCTGCTCTTCGCCTTCTCGCTCACCTTCTGGTCGCAAGCTGTCATCGCGGAGGTGTACGCGCCCAACATCGGGCTTCTCGGCCTCACCCTTCTGCTCCTCCTGGGCTGGGAACGCACCCGCCACCTCGTGGATTTCTCTTTCTTCGCGATGGTCTTCGGCCTGTCGCTCGGCACGCACATGTCGAATCTCGGGTTCGCCCCGGCCATGGCGTTGTTCATTCTGCTTACGGTCTTTGCGCCGCGCGATGCTCCCGACCCCATGCAGGGTGTGCCGACGTTCAGCCGCCGGGTGTGGGAGTTGGTCGGGCTGGTGATCGTTGGGGGCGTGGCCTTCGGCCTGGGCGCTGCCCAATTCCTGTGGCTTCCGTTACGCGCCTCGACCATCAACGATCCGCTGTCGATCAAGATTGCGCCGATCACCCTGGCCAACCTCTATCAATACACCCTTGGTGCATTCACCCAGCTTCGCTTTGCCTTCCCTCTGGGTGCGCTCCCGGACCGGGTGGTCATCTATATCTACTTTCTCATACAACAATACGGCCTGGGCGGCATCCTGTTGGGCGTGGTTGGCCTGGGCTCGTTGCTCGTGCATCGCCCGAGGCACTTCTATCTCCTGGTGGGCATGTACTTCGTCAACGTGTGGTTCTTTACCCAGTACCGCGCGTTCGACCTCGAGGTGTTCTTCATCCCTGCGCACTACCTGTGGGCGATGCTGGTCGCCTTCGGCATGATGGAAGGGCTGGGTGGCATCCGCTGGATGGCATCGCGCGTCGGGGTGCGCCTGGGCAGGGGTTGCGTTTCGAGCGGGCTGAGGGCCGGGCTGGCAGTCCTCATCCTGCTTCCCAGCCTCATCCCGATCCGCCGCAACTGGGAGAAGAACAACTTTTCCGGCGACACGGCGATCAACGACTTCTACGCTAACGTGTGGGAGCGTCTGCCGGCCCAATCCGCGCTGATCACCCCGCGCGGCGTATTCGGCTACGACGCCTTCTACTGGCAGCTCGTCTATCACACCCGGGCAGACGTCCTGCTGCCTCTCCTGCCTTCTCCGAATCCTAGCCCGCTCTCGCTCGCAGACCGCGAGGTTTTTGGCACCACGCGCACCGTGAGCAGCAAAGGTGGCATGTTCGCACCGCCCGCCGATCTGACGCCCTCCGACAGTTGGACCATCCCGGTCCTCCTGGGGCAGCAGCCGGAGAAGCAAATCGGGCGGCGTGAGCAGCTTGCCCTGTATCAATTCTCGACGACGATGCCCCCGTTGACAATCCGCGGCGCTTCGCCGGCGGTCGTGACTCATACGGACTTCGGACCGGCCGTGTTGGTGGGCGCCGACCTCTCCGACCAGCCCATCGAAAGCGGAGGCGTGCTTGAGGTCAGCCTGTATTGGAGCAGCCAGGCACCGGCCCCCCTGCGGGTGACGCTGCAGCTCGGCACCCAAGTGCTCGAACAGCACGAAGTTGGCTTCGGCCTGCTCGCGCGCTACGTGCGCGAGGTGGGGATTGGCCCGGGCGAGCTGATCGTTGACCGGTATGCCGTGGTGATCCCCTCGACCGTGACACACGGGCTATACACCCTGACCCTCTCGCCGGAGGCCGGCCAGGGCGAGGTGATTCTCTCTTCGGCGAGCGCCTCCCTGGGCGTCGTCGAGGTGGTCGATGAAACGGAGGCAATGGAGCAATGGCTAAGAGCCGCTGGCTCATCCTCCCCGGCGCCGTAGTCATCCTGGGGATGCTGTGCGTCGCCGTATTCTCGCTGGGCGTGTACGTGGGCAAGCACGGGCTGTCGCCGGACGGGCTGCAGTATCAGGCGCCTCGCACCAACGGCGCTCAGCTGCCTGGCGATGCTCCCCCCGGCGGGCTGACCGGTCTGCCCCCGCGCACCCCCGAGGCCGCGGGAATCATCCGACGCATCACGCGCACCCAGGTGGAGCTCGCCACGCGCGAAGGACCGCGCACCATCCTACTCAGCGAAGCGGTCGAGGTACGGTTAGAAGACGGCCGCGCCGGGTCGCAGATCCCCGACCTGAAGGTTGGCGATCTGATCGCCGTGTTCGGCCAGTGGACGGCCGGCGCGGCGCGCGAACTGGAGGCCGAGGTGATCATCCGCCTGCCGAAGAAGTGACCGAGGTCGTTGCCCAAGCAACGGAATTGAGTAGGGAGGATGGGTCGCCCGCTCTCCCTCCCTGGCCTGGACCACCCGGGGCGGGCTTGCCCTTGGCTACGGTTGGCCTGCACTGTGCGCAGGCACAGGGTGCCATCAACCCCCGGGAAGGACTTCCACCTTCCACGTCAGCGCCCATGCTGGGCGTACAACAGAAGAAGCGAGGCGGCCGCCTCGCTTCTTGTTTTGCACGCGCCGCTCCAACTCCAGCGCGGCGTCTAGTACAGCTTGACCTTCTGCTGCGCCATCAGCGTGCGCACTTCGTGCACGCGCGCCAGCCGTGAGTCGAGCACCTTCTGTGCCTCTTTGCGCTGCGCCTCGCTCAGTGCGCCATCACTGCCGGTGAGCGTCGCGGTGCAGATCAAAGGCTGATCAAGCGGGTGTCCGATCTGCGACAGCATGTAGACGCTCGCCTCGCGCACGCCCTTCACCTGCGCCACGATGTCCTGCGCCGCAAGATAGGAGAGCACGTTGTAGATCTTGCCGACGTGTGAGATGGGATTCTTGCCCGCCGCCGCCTCGAGCGAACCGGAACGGAATGGGGTAATCAGGCCCGTGACGCGGTTGCCGCGGCCGACCGACCCATCGTCGCCCATTTCGGCCGAGGTGCCGGTCAGCGTGAGGTAAAGCTCGCCCGGCGTGTCGCCGTCGGCGGTGTTGACCTCCACCCGTACCGTGTGACGCGGCGCAAGGTTCTCGGCGAAGGCTTGCAGCGCAGCCAGCACGCCCTGCTTGGCCTCGCGATACTCGCCCATGTCCTTCAGGAAAGGCGCGATGAACGGCACAGCACAGGTGAGCACGATCAGTTCGCCGCGCCGCATGCCCATCACCTTGATGTCTTCCCCGATGGGGAATTGGCTCAGCAAATCGACGTTGAGGTATTGGGCCAACTCAAAAACGGCGTTCTCGGTCGTCGAACGGGGCCAGTTGGCGCAGCCGAAGGAGGTGTCGTTGGCGCGAATCTGTTCCACGGTGTGCACCAGCTCGCTCGACCCGCGCCCGGCGTAGCAGTCGACCACGACGTGCTTCTCCGGGTCAAGGTACTTCATCGTTTCGGAGATGTGCAGCTTGGCGGCGCGGATGGCTATGACATCCATCGGCACCTTGCGCCCGCCCGCTTCCGGTGTGCCGCGCCCGGCGATCTGAATGCGGATCGGGCGCAGGATCTGCCCCCGCCCAAATTCCACGTCCACGTCGCCTGCGACCAGCTGCACTTTGTCGAAGTTGTGGTGCAGCGGCCCGCCCAGGTTCTCCTCGCACCAACGGGTGTATTCCACCGAGACCCGCTCGGCAATTCCATCGCACAGCGAATCCGGGTGTCCGATGCCCTTGCGTTCCACGATCTCGACCGGCAAATCTTCGATGAACCGCCCCGTCGCTTCGGTAACTACGATGTTGCGTTCCATGCCGCCTCCAAGAAAAAGATCGCGCCCCTCACGATAAGAGGGGCGCGCGCAATGAGCTGCACTCTCCTCTTATCTTCCAGACGCCACACTGCCGGAATTGGCACCACGCCGCGCCGCCGTACGCGCTGCAGGCTGCCGAGGCTTCACAGGGCCGGTCCCTCCGCCTCTCTGGATAAGAGTGTTGAAAGGTTCTGTTGTGGCGGCGAGTCTACCACACCCGCATGCATGCGTCAATGAAAAGCCGGCCTCCCCTGAACGCGCGCCGGGCGCAGCTCACGTGCCGCTGGTCGGCAAGTGCGGCATGGCAGGGCCGGGCACCCCGAGGCTCTCGGCCAGCGCCGCGCGCATCGCCACACGGTCGTCCCACGGGTATTCCGTCTCACCGAAGCACATGCTTTGCTCGTGCCCCTTGCCGCAGCTTATCACCAGGTCACCCGGGGCGGCACGCCGCACGGCCTCCCGCAGCGCTTGCCCGCGATCGGCAACACGCAGGAAGGTGCGCCCCTCCACGCCGCCGTGCGCCTCCGCGCCTGCCGCCATCTCGGCCAAGATGGAGTCCAGCGACTCAGTGCGTGGATCCTCCGCAGTCAGAATTGCGAGGTCGGCCAGTTCGATAGCGGCCTCGGCCATCAAGCGCCGCTTGGCCCGGTCGCGCAAGCCAGCCGACCCGAAGACAACAATCACCCGCCCGTCCGTCAGCGTGCGCGCGGCGGCCAGCGCGCGGCGCAATGCATTCGGCGTGTGGGCAAAATCGACCACCGCCGCGAAGGGCTGGCCGAGGTCGATGCGTTCCATGCGGCCGGGTACACCGCGCAGCGTGTCCACGGCGGCGAGTGCCGCACCCGGATCGACCCCCAGCCCGCCCACACTCGCCGCCAGCGCGGCCAGAATGTTGGCGACATTGAACGTACCCACCAGAGGCGAGCGGACGGGCCAGCTCTGCCGTTTGTAGAGGAGATCGAATCGGATTCCGGCCGGAGAGTACTCGATGTTCTCGGCGCGCACATCCGCCCCCGTCTCGCTGCCGTACGTGAGCACTGGAACGGTCGTGACGCCGCGCAAGTAATCGTAAGCCGCATCGTCACGATTGAGAACGGCCAGGCGCGCCGGGCCGGGGACCTTGACCGGCGTGCTGCCCAGTTCGGCGAACAGGCGTCCCTTGGCGGCGCGGTAGGCCGCGTACGATCCGTGGTAATCGAGATGCTCGTGGGTGATGTTGGTGACCACGGCCACGTCGAACTCGCACGCGGCCACGCGCTCCTGATCCAATCCGTGCGAGGTGACCTCGATCAGGGCGTGGGTCTGCCCGGCCGCGGCCATCTGGGCGAGGTAGCTCTGCAATTCCAGTGCATCGGGCGTGGTGACGTGAAAGCCTGTGTCGAGCTCTTCCTGCCCGATCCGCGCGCTGACGGTGCTGATCATCCCCGCAACGAAGCCGGCGGCACGAAGCATCTCATACAGCAGGCTTACCGTGGTTGTCTTTCCGTCCGTGCCGGTGACCCCCACCACCGTCAGCCGCCGCGCCGGAAAGCCGTGCCAGCATGCAGCCAGATGCGCCAGTGCCCGACGCGAATTGGTCACTCGCAAGTAGGGCACGCCCACGTCGGCCGCCGCCTGCTCCCC
>JAPLGX010000442.1 GCA_026389925.1 Chloroflexota bacterium | reverse complement strand
ACCCTGGCCTCCTTCGCCGGCCGGATGGGGCTCCGCTGAGCATGGACTGGCGGCGCGAACGCGTGCGCTTTAGGCGCTTCCTGGTCGTCGGCGCGATCGGCGCGGTCGTGGATTTCGGCACCTTCAACCTGCTGGCGGAGCTGCTAGGCATCAACGCGGTGGTCGCCTCGGTGGTTTCGTTCGCGGCCGCGGTCACCAGCAACTTCACCCTCAACCGTCATTGGACCTATCCCGATTCCCGCAGCAAGCCGATGGCGCAGCAGTGGGTGCAATTCGCGCTGGTCAATCTGGTCGGGCTTTTTGTTCGCACGCCGCTTTTTGCATTCCTTCGGGCGCCTTGGACTCGGCTGGCCGAGCGGCTACCCGTGAGCTGGGGGCCTCTCACTGCGCAGCAAGTCGGCAACAACCTGGCGCTGGCTTGCGCGGTGGGCGTGGTGCTCATCTGGAATTTCATCGCGAACCGCTTATGGACCTACAATGACGTCCGCTAGGGGGAAGAGCATGACCCGACGTGTGCCCCCGCTGCATCTGTACACCACCCGCGGCGAGTTCGCCGCTCTGCTCGTCTTTCCCTACCTCTACAGCCGTGACGGCGACTGGGTGGGTTGGGTCAGCGACGAACGCGACGTCTTCAATTTGGAAGGCGGCTACGTCGGATGGGTGTCGCACGACCGGCGCATCCTGCGGCGGGCCACAGCCCAACCGCGAATCATTCCCCCGCCGCCATCCAAACCCGAGGAAACCCGTGTGCGCGTGCCGGCCACCACGCCGCTGCCGCCCCTGATGGCCGAGTATTCGCGTGATGTGATCGATGTGCTCGAGGAAATGCCCGAGCTGCTCCACCCGGTCGACAGCTCGGAGCTCAAACCCGACATGGACTAGTGCCTGTGGCCGACCCGACTCCCGAAGCAAAGCACATCCGCGATTCGATCGTGACCCTCAGCCAGATGATGCGCCTGGAGCATGCTAACCCGCACGGCAACGTGCACGGCGGCATCGTGATGAAGCTGGTGGACGAGGCGGGCGCGCTCACCTGCATGCGCCACGCCCAGCGCCCGGTGGTGACGGTGGCCATGGACAATATGAGCTTCCGCCATCCAATCCAAATCGGCGACCTGGTGACGCTCACCTCGCGCCTGACGTATGTCGGGCGCACCTCGATGGAGGTGCGGGTGGAGGTGGAGGCGGAGAACCCGCTCACCGGCAATCGCGTCCACACCAACACGGCCCATCTGGTTTATGTGGCGCTCGATTCGGCCGGCCGCCCGGTGCCTGTCCCAGCGCTGATCCTCGAAACCCCGGAAGAGCAACGCGAATTCGAGGAGGCCGAGACGCGCCAGGGCCAGCGCCGCGCGCAGCGGCCGGCCGCAGGCGCGACGGAGTAGCCGGCATGGCCGAGGCCATCCGCGGGATCACGCACCTGCTGGAAGTTGCCTCCTCGCGGCGCTTCCTGGCGGCCGTCGAACCGGGTGACCGCGGGCTGGCCGAGAGCCTGCCCTTCCCCTTCCTGGCATTCGTCGGCGAAGGCGAAATGAAACTGGCCCTGCTGCTGGCCATCATCAACCCGGCCGTGGGCGGCGTGCTGCTGCTCGGCCCGCGCGGGACAGGCAAGACCACCGCCGTGCGCAGTCTCGCGCCGCTCCTGCCTTGCGTGCCGCGCAGCCTGTGCCCGTATGGGTGCCTGCCGGAAGACATCGAGACCGGCGGGATGGATGCGGTCTGCCCGGATTGCGCGCGCAAGTTCGGGCTGGGCGAGTCGCTGACCTTTAGCGATCGCATGAAGCTGATGGAGCTCCCGCTCAACGCGCAACTGCCGGATGTGATCGGCGGGCTGGACGAGCGCGCGGCGTTGCACCAGCGCCATCGCCTGCGCCCGGGCATCCTGGCGCAAGCCGATCGCAACTTCCTGTATGTTGACGAGATCAACTTGCTCGCCGACGACATCACGGACGCCATCCTGGATGCCGCCGCGCAGGGCATCTACACCGTGCGCCGCGGCGCGATGGCCGCGTTCTACCGCGCGCGGTTCGTCCTGGTCGGTTCGATGAATCCAGAGGAGGGCGTACTGCGTCCGCAGATCTTCGACCGCTTTGGGCTGCGTGTGGTCGTGCGCGGAGTGACGAGCATCGCCGATCGCTGGGAGGCCTACCAGCGCGTGCGCGCGTACCAATCCAACCCGCGCGGGGTGATCGAACACTACCGCGAGGAGACGGAGATCATGCGCGGCGAAATCCTGGCCGCACGCGAGAAGCTGCCCGCCGTGAAGTTGGACGCCGAAACCGCCGAGTTGACGCTGCAGATGGCCGAGCGCCTCAGTATCGTCTCGCACCGCGCAACGGCGGCCCTGTTCGAAGCTGCGCGCGCGCTGGCGGCGGCCGACAATCGCGACGCCGTGACGGCCGAAGATATCCGCACGCTGGCTCCCCTGGCGCTGCGCATGCGCCGCTCGGCATTCCTCACCGACTACTTTGCCCGTCAGGGCGAAGAGGAGCAGGAGCTGAGAAGGCTGATGGACGAAGTCCTGCCCCCGGCTGCTGCACCCCGTCCTTCCGCGTAATTCGTCGCGCGCGCCTCCAATTCCGGCGCCGCCTCGTGCGGCATCCGTCCACATCTTCCCTCCAATCGGTATCCCCGACCGGAAGAGGGCACACCACGCCTCACGTCTGCACCTACGCGCGCGGCATGCGCACGGAGTCCGCTCACACGGATCGCCGAGGGCATCTTCGAGCCGCAACGCACACAGCCAATGCAGCGCGAGCCCGAAATCATAGTGGCGAGCGTCCCCGAAATGACGGTGGAGGGATGCGGGCGAGCCTCTCGCGCGGCACGACACTCCTCGCATTGACAAAGAAACTAGCGGGGGGCGCACGCTGGGAGGCAAGGGGCTTAAGCCCCTTGTCCGAATCCCCCGCCTCGTTGCGCAAGCACGGCGTATCAATTTCCGAAGCCGAATGCCTCGATAGGTTACAATTGCATTTCGAGACTCGCGGCCAAGCATGAGAATGCAGACCGCGCAACTCTGATCCCTCCGGGAGCACAGCCTCACACCCTCGAGCATTCCTCGCCCGTTGTGCGTTTGGCGAAATCCGGGCCTCCGGCATGGGGAATCACAGCCTGCGCTCGGGCCGCATGGGGAGACCTTATCCGACATGACCCTCAGTCAACTGGCACGATCGATTGCCGAGTCGCCCACGCTTAAACTGAACGAAGAGGCCCGCCTCTTGCGCGAACGCGGCGAGCCGGTAATTCACCTGGGCATCGGCGAACCCAAGAACCGCGCCCCGATTGCCGCCATCCTCAGTTCGGCCGCGCGCCTCAACGAGGGCGACATCAAGTACACACCGACCGATGGCCTACCCTCGCTCAAGAAAGCGATCATCCGCTACACCGAAGAAAATTACGACCGCGTGGTGGCCCCCGAGAACGTGATCGTCTCGTCCGGCGCGAAGCAATCGCTCTACAACGTACTCTACACGCTGCTCAACCCGCAGGACGAAGTCATCATCCTGGCCCCCTACTGGGTGAGCTACCCGGAGATGGTGAAGATGGTCTA
>JAPLGX010000218.1 GCA_026389925.1 Chloroflexota bacterium | reverse complement strand
CGTCCCGCGCAGCTGCCTCACCTCGGCTCCCTGACGTTTGGCCGCGGCCACGTACAGCGCCAGCAGAATCGCGGCGGGCGCGTTGATGGTCATGCTCGTGCTGACCTTCTCGAGTGGAATGCCCTCCACCAGGCGCTCCATCTCGGGCAGGCTGAAAAGCGAGACGCCGACTCGCCCGACTTCGCCCGCCGCCAGCGGGTGATCGGGGTCGAGGCCGATCTGCGTGGGCAGGTCGAATGCCACCGAAAGCCCGGTCTGACCCTGAGCGAGCAAGAAGCGGTAGCGGCGGTTGGAATCCTCCGCGCTGCCGAATCCGGCGTACTGGCGCATTGTCCACAAGCGCGCGCGGTACATCGTGGGCTGCACGCCGCGGGTGAAAGGATACTGGCCGGGGAACCCCAGGCGGCGGAGGTAGTCCTCATCCAAGGCGGCCGGCAGGTAGACGCGTTCAAGCGGAATCCCGGAGGCGCTGAGGAAAACCTTGCGCCGCTCCGGCACGCGAGTGAGCGAGGGCTGGAGGATCGACTCCTCCCACTCCTGTCGTGGATCCAAGGACGAAGCGGTCATAGGGTCCGCCTTCAGCGGTGCGCGATTTCTGCCGCGCTCTGCGGCAGGCCCAGGTCGGCCAGTTCGATGCCGGCAAATTCTGCGAAAGTCAGGTTGCGCGCCGTCAGACCGTAGTGAGCGCGCAGCCAGCCGAAGATGCTCAGGTAGCTCCCTTGGAAGACCTGGCTCCAGGGGAGGCCCAGCTCGCGAGCGGCCCCTTGCAGCGCCTGGGCCGAAGGCCCTTCAAGCTCAACGAATTCACCGAAGGGGAGCTCGTCGAGGGCCACCTGAACGGTCCCAAGGGCGTACAGCGCGCGGTACTTTTCGTAACGCACGACGACCACAAAGCCCGAGCGCTCGAGCACCTCGCGCGTCGCCTCGAAATCCTCAACCACCACTTCGACCTCGGGCCGGCCGAGCAGCTCGCCCGCCGGCTGGGCGGGGCGCTTGTGAGTCAGGCGCACGTCGCGGCTGCGGCGCAGGCGCAGGATTTCGCCGCGCTGGGCCAGCATGGCCGCGGGCGTGTCGAAGCGCAGATTGACCTCGAGCAGGCGGGGTTGTTCCTGCGCCGCGGCGCGGGCGGCGAGTGCCGCACGCAGCGGGGCGAGGTCCGCCACACGGGCTTTGACTTCGATTTCGAGGTGGGCGGCGGCAGGGGTTGTCATCGAATGCGCCAGGGTGCGGTCGGCGGGCGGAGCCGCCCGCTACTCGACGATGAGCAGCGTCTGATTCTGTTCTACCGTCTGTCCGGCGCTCACGCGAAGGTGAGCCACGCGTCCCGCCCGCGGCGACTTGAGCTCGTTCTGCATCTTCATCGATTCGAGCACGATCAGGACGGCACCCTTATCCACCGTTTGACCTTCGCTGACGGCGACAGCCGCCACCAGCCCGGGCATGGGCGCGCGCAGCGGAAATTCGCTGCTGGGGGGAACGTCCTGCTCCATAGCCGCGCGCAGGCGCAGTTCGCGCTCGTCTTCGACGCGCACCTCATAGAGCAGGCCGCGCATTTGAACCTGGTAGCCGCCTTCGGTGGGCAGCACATAGGCCTCGTACGACTGGCCGTCGATCAGCACGGAGTAGACCGGCTGCCCCGGCAGCGGATGCCAATCCACCTCCACCACGCCGCCGTCGAGCGTGACGTGGTTCTCATCGTTGATTTCGATGGTGTACGTGCGTTCGCCGACGGTGGTGATGTAGTTCATGGCCAGTCTGCCTAGCGCTGCATGCGCTCCCAGCGGCCGATCCATTTCCAGTTGCTGGTATCCCGTTGGCCGCGCTGAACGATCTGGGCCGAAAGCTGAGTCTGATGGTGGGCCACGAGCGTGGCCAAAATGGCGGCCACCTCCGGATGCACCTCGCGGCCGTCCTGGGTGTCGTCGATGGAGAAGCGATCCTCGACGAAGCGCGTGTCGAAACTACCGGCCAGGAAGCGATGCGAGTCGAGCAGCGCCTGGTGAAAGGGGATGTTGTTCTTGACCCCGATCAGGTGATACTCCTCCAGCGCCCGGCGCATGCGCAGGATGGCCTCGGCCCGTGATTCGCCCCAGGTGATGAGCTTGGAGAGAAGCGAGTCGTAATAGGGCGTCACCTCCATCCCCGGATAGGCGCAGGTGTCGACGCGCACCCCGGGGCCGGTGGGCATGAGCACGTTCGACAGCACGCCGACGGAGGGCATGAAGTTGTTGTAGGGGTCCTCGGCGTTGATGCGGCACTCGATGGCCCAGCCGTTGAACCCGACCTCGGCCTGGGTGTAGCGCAAGCGGCGGCCGCGCGCGAGGCGAATCTGCTCTTTGACGATGTCGATACCGGTGGCCATCTCGGTTACCGGATGCTCCACCTGCAGGCGGGTGTTCATTTCGAGGAAGAAGAAGTTGCGATCGTGGTCCACCAGGAACTCGATCGTGCCCGCATTGAGGTAGTTGACGCTGGCCGCCGCGCGGCAGGCGACCTCACCCATCCGGCGGCGCAATTCCTCGTTTCCGCCGATAAAGGGCGAGGGCGATTCCTCCAAAAGCTTCTGATGTCGGCGCTGCAGCGAGCATTCGCGCTCGCCCAGGTGAATCACATTCCCTTCGGCATCGGCCAGGATCTGGAATTCGATGTGCCGTGCGGCGTGGATCACCTTCTCGAGATAGACCTTGCCGTCGCCGAAAGCCGCCTCGGCCTCGCGCCGCGCGGCGTGCAGCAGGCCGGGCAGATCCTCCTGCGACTCGACAATGCGCATGCCCTTGCCACCGCCGCCGGAGGTGGCCTTGATCAACAATGGAAAACCGATCTGCGGCGCGATCGCGATGAGCGCCTCGTCACTCAGATCGCCCTCGCCCTCGGTGCCCGGGACCACCGGGATGCCGGCACGCGAGACGGTGTTGCGCGCAGCCATCTTGTCGCCCATGGCGGCAATGGCCGAGGGACGCGGCCCGATGAAGGTGATGCCGGCCGCTTGGCAGGCATGCGCGAAATCCTCGCGTTCGGCCAGGAACCCGTAGCCAGGATGGATGGCGTCCGCCTCGCAACGGCGCGCAATATCGAGCAGACGGTCCATGCGCAGGTAGGACTCGCGCGCGGGCGCCGGGCCGAGCCGATAGGCCTCGTTGGCATAGCGCACGTGCAGAGCCTGGCGGTCGGCCTCTGAGAAGACGGCCACCGTTTGTAGCCCCAGTTCGCGGCAGGCACGCAGGATGCGCACCGCAATCTCGCCGCGATTAGCAATCAAGACCTTCTTGAACATACCTCTCCAGATCGATCGGATCCGCCCGCGCCAGGTGCGAAGCTATGCGGCCGCAGGGTCGGGGCGAGCCAGGAATTCTATCACCCGCGTGTTGAACTCCGCGGTTCGTTCCAGGTTTGGGTTGTGCCGGCAGCCGGGGATCAGCCACAGTTCAGAGCCGCGAATCCCGGCAGCAATATCGCGTGCGTGCTGCAGGGAAGCGAACTCGTCGAGCTCGCCTTGGATGACGAGCGTCGGCGCGCCAATCTCCCCCAGCACGGCGCGCATCTCTAGTTGCGTCGTGTCGTCGGCCAGCCAGCGATCGAGCCAGCGCAGCACCACGCGATCGCTGCGCTCGCCGTGCAGTGCCTGGAATACCTCGCGAAAGGGCGCTTCGCGCTGGTAGCGGCTGCGCGTCTGGCGCAGGCCCTGGCGCCCCACCTCTTCGTTGTAGATGTGCGCTGCCGCCACGACCATGCGCAACACGCGCTGCGCGTAGCGCGCGGCGAAGAGCAGGGCGATCGTGCCGCCGTCGGAATGCCCGAGCAGATGTGCCTGCGGGATGCCAAGCCCATCCATCAGACAACGCAGATCCTCGGGCTCCTGGTCGAGATAATCCAGTGGCAGGTCGGCGCGGTCTGCGGATCGCCCGTAACCCCAGCGGTCGTACGCCAGCACGCGAAAGCCGGCCTGCGAGAGGGCCGGGATCTGCCCGGACCAGGCAGGCACCGCACCCAGCCCGTGATGCAGCGCCACCACCCACGCCCCGCCCGGCGGGCCGTGGGTTTCGTAATACAGCGAATGGCCGTTGACCTCGACGATCACAGCGGGATGCAGCCGTGCTTCTTGGAAGGATTGACGTCGCGCTTGTTGCTGAGCATGTGCAGCGCATTAATCAACCGCGGCCGGGTTTCGTGGGGTTCGATGATGTCGTCGAGGTAGCCACGCGAGGCGGCCACAAACGGGTTGGCGAACCGGTCGCGATACTCCTGGACGAGTTCCGCCCTGCGCGCCGGCGGGTCGGCCGCCTCGTTCAATTCGCGGCGGAAGATGATATTGATCGCACCTTCCGGCCCCATGACGGCGATCTCGGCGGTCGGCCAGGCCAGGTTCAGGTCGCCGCGGATATGTTTGGACGACATCACGTCATAAGCGCCGCCGTAGGCCTTGCGCGTAATGAGGGTGATCTTGGGGACGGTGGCCTCGCAGTAAGCAAAGAGCAGTTTGGCCCCGGCGCGAATGATGCCGCCGTGTTCCTGCGCCGTGCCGGGCAGGAAGCCGGGAACGTCAACGAAGGTGATGATGGGGAGGTTGAACGAATCGCAGAAGCGCACAAACCGCGCGGCTTTCTCGGAGGCGTTGATATCCAGCACGCCGGCCAGCACCGCCGGCTGGTTGGCCACCAAACCCACTGCGTGGCCACCCAGGCGGGCGAAACCGATCACGATGTTGGCGGCGAAATGCTCCTGCACCTCGAGCAACACCCCGTCGTCGACGATCAGGCGCAGGACGGCGCGCATGTCGTACGGGCGCGAGGGGTCGTCGGGCACAATGCCGTCCAGCTCCATCTCGGTGCGCAGCGGGTCGTCCCGCGTGGCCAGGCTGGGTGGGTCCTCCATGTTGTTCTGCGGCAGGAAGGCGAGCAATTTGCGGATGAGATACAGGCAATCGGCCTCGTTGTCGCCGACCATGTGGGCCACGCCGGATAGCGAGCTGTGCACGCTCGCTCCGCCCAGGTCTTCGAAGGTCACTTCCTCGTGGGTGACGGCCTTGACCACATCCGGGCCGGTGACGAACATATATGAGGAATCACGGACCATGAAAATGAAATCGGTGAGAGCCGGCGAGTACACCGCGCCGCCGGCGCACGGGCCCATGATGGCGCTGATTTGTGGAATGACGCCGGAGGCCAGCGTGTTGCGCAGGAAGATATCGGCATAGCCGCCGAGCGAGACGACGCCCTCCTGGATGCGCGCCCCGCCGGAATCGTTGAGGCCGATGAGCGGCGCCCCGTTCTTGAGGGCCATGTCCATAATCTTGCAGATCTTTTCGGCGTGCACCTCCCCCAGGCTGCCGCCGAACACGGTGAAATCCTGCGAGAAGACGTATACCAAACGCCCGTCGATGGTGCCCCAGCCCGTCACCACCCCGTCGCCGAGGATCTTTTGATCCTCCAGGCCGAACTCGTGCGTGCGGTGGGTGGCGAAAGCATCCACTTCGTGGAAGGATCCCTTGTCAAGCAACAGGTCCAGGCGTTCGCGTGCGGTAAGGCGCCCGCGCTCATGCTGCGCATCGATGCGTTCCTGTCCGCCGCCCAGCAAGGCTTGTTCGCGGAACTGGCGCAAGAGCTTGCGGCTCGAATCGAAATCCATGCTCAACTCCTCGTGAGGCGCCGCAGTGTACCGGGCGCAAGGACGATGGCTAGGATGAGAATAACCCCGGCGGCATGCACGCCGGTGGCGAAGGGCAGGCCCATCACGCTGTCGGGGGTGCGCCCCCACAGCCAGCGCTCGACCACCCAGGCGGCAAGGTACAACGGAGCGCCGATCGCCGTGAGCAGAGCCCCCCAGCGGTGCATGCGCCACAGGCCGCAGGCTGCGGCTGTGGCGGCTGCGGCCCAAATGACGCCGCTGGCAACCCAGAAAGCCAGCGATACGGGCAGCGGCAGGCTGGCCAGCAAGGCTTGCTGCGTCCACGCCTGCCACGCGCTAACAGCCTGGGTCGCTGCAAAGAGGAACACAACCCAGGCCACAAGCGTTACGCGCCATGGGCGCTGCACGCGGATGACCGGGTTCATTCTGTCATGATGTCCTGGGTGCCGTCAGGGGATGAGCACGATCTTGCCGAATTGCTCATCGCGTTCCAGGCGGGCCTCGGCCTGGCGTACCTCGTCCAGCGGGAACACCCGGTCGATCACTGGCCGAAGCCGGCCCTCGAATACCAGTCCCATGACCTGATCGAAGTCGGCGCGCGTGCCCATCGTGGATCCGAGCACGGTGAGATGTTTGCCGAAGATGAAGCGATTATCGATTTCGAACTTAGGGCCGCCCGTGTTGCCCACGGTGAGCAGACGCCCGCCTTTGCGCAAGACGCGAAAGCTGAGGGGGAATGTGGTGCCGACGTTATCCACTACCACATCGACACCGCGTTTGCCCGTCTGCTGGTAA
Source organism: Chloroflexota bacterium (assembly GCA_026389925.1). Lineage (GTDB taxonomy): Bacteria > Chloroflexota > Anaerolineae > Anaerolineales > RBG-16-64-43 > RBG-16-64-43. The sequence continues at coordinate 5,278 of JAPLGX010000218.1, read as the reverse complement.
GCCGTCCGCGACCAATCGGCCTCCTGGGAGCGGTCAATCAGCACCTGCGCGCCGAGGGCACGCGCCTGCTCAAGCTTGGCCGCGCTTGAGCCCACGACCAGCACCTGCGCCCCGACCAGCCGTGCGATCTGAATGCTGGCCGTGTTGACCCCGCCGGAGGCGCCGACGATGAGGACGCTCTCACCGCCATGCAGGGCGCCGCGGGTGATCAGCGAATGCCAGGCGGTGTGGAACACCAGCGCCGCGGCGGCCGCGGCCTCGAAGTCCACGTGCGCGGGCAGGCGCAGCAGGTTGCGGGCCGGCAGCGCGACATACTCTGCCAGCGTGCCGCGCACGCTTTCGCCTAGGAGGTGCCAATCGGCACAGCGGTTGTCTTCGCCACGCAGGCAGAACTCGCATGTGCCATCGCTCAGCACGCTGTCGATCACCACGCGCTCGCCAAGCGACCATCCCTCGACGCCGGGTCCCAGCGCATGAATCTCGCCGGCGCCATCCGCGCCGGAGATGTGCGGATATGCCAGCCTGATGCCCGGCCAGCCGTTGCGCACCCACAAATCCATGTGATTCAGCGCAGCAGCACGGAGGTGAACGAGTACTTCGCCGGTGCGCGGCTCAGGCATCGGCTGGTCGCCAACCTGGATGACCTCCGGCCCGCCGTGGGTCTCAAAGAATGCTGCCTTCATTCCGGTGCGCCTCCCAAGCGCGAGGGAAAGCCCATGGTCGCGTGCCGTCACGGCACGCGATAAATCCAAAACAGCGTGTTTCCGGTGCGCGAAGGTTCCTCGATCAACTGCCCGCCCGGGTAGTCCGCGCGTACGGCGGTCAGGTCGGATTCGTGTTCCGGCAAGAAAACGAAGATCAGAGGGTGTCCGGCCAGCGGTGGGTTTTCGGGCGATCCCCACGGTTGATTCATGTCGCTGCCGGCAATCTGGGGAACCAGATACTGCAAGCTGGGGATGGAGTAATACCCCATGCGCGGCGATCCAAACAGAGCGACGTGGGCCGAGGCTGGTTCGTAGCGCAAGTGTTCCGCCAACCGCTGAGCGACCATGCCGTTGTCGCCCCCGAAATCGCTCGTGCGTGTGTATTCGAAGTAATAGAAGCGCAAGTCGTCGAGCGCGAGCACCGCAACCAGGCCCACCACAGCCAGGCCGGCGTACGGGCGTGCGCGCGGCCACAGGCGCGCACGCCACTCCGCGAGTCGATCTAGGCCGTAAGCCAGCGCAAGGCATGCCGCCGGTGCTGCGGCTACATAACGCTGCGCGGCAGGGGTGCTCTCGCTCAGGCCGCCCGCCACGCCGAAAGCGACCAGCCACAACCCCACCAGCCATACCCGTTCATCGCGCAGCCGCAGCAGCATTAGGACCATCCCCAAGAGAAAGAAGGCTGCCGGGAGGTCGCGCAACATGGGTACTTCGGGTGTGTACCAGTGACGCAGCGGCGTGGCCGTGTATGCCTGAAAGCCCAGGCTGAGCTGGCGCAGCAAGATGTTCGCCACGGGTTGACCGGCGATCACCACTTCCTTCCTCATCCATTCGCCCAGAATCGAGAAGCGGCTGAGCGGAGCGACGAATTCGTTGGGGTGTCGCAGATAGAACATGCCCAGTGGGAATGCCACTGCGGCTGCAGCCAGCGCGCTGAGCGCCAGATGCGGCAGGAGCGGGCGCAGCCGCTTCCGATCGAGCAGCACCGCGATGACCAGCCAGAGCGGGAGGAGCACGAGCAACATGCGGCTGCTGGCATAGAAGTATTGCATCATGCCGAGGACCAGCCCGCCCAGAACAAAAGACGCGCGGCGGCCGGTGCGCCAGCCGTGACTGAACGCGCCTAGGACGACGACGTAGCCCAGGCCGTCCCAGATGTTGTTGAGCGCGATGCGGCTGAAGTGATTGTGGAAATGCAGCCCGCCGAGGAACAGCGCCGCCATGAACGCCGCGCGATTCCCGAACATCGGGCGCGCCACCAGATACAACGCGGCCACCGTGAGGGCGCCCGCGAAGGCCGAGGGCAGACGGATGGCTTGGATGGTGTTTCCCAACAGGCGCACCGAAAACGATTGCAGCAGGAAGTACAAGGAAGGAAACGAGTACCAGCCCATGATGAAGGGGTTGTCTTGCGCCCCGCGGGCAAATTCCACCGCACTCATCCCGGCCGAGCCTTCATCGCCGGTCAAGATGATCGGAATGCGGTCGGTGGCGATGGCGCGGATCAGCAGGGCCCCCACGAAGAGCGCGAGCGCCGGCCCCATGATCTTCCAGCGTGGCTTCCAGCGAGGGACCTCGTGCGGCCAACTGCCGAGGCCGATCAGCACCACGCCCAGGCCCCAGGCCAGCATGGCCACCGTGGGCTGGGTCATGAGAGGCCCGTCGCCCGCCGCGAGAGCAGCGACCAGACCGAAGGCGGGGACCAGCAGGAGGCACACCATTTGCGCGGGCGAGACGTGCAACCAGTGGGTCACCCCCGCGAGTGCCGGCACGTGCAACGCGCGCCGCGGGCCGCGCTCGGCGAGATACCCGCCGCCCAGGAAGAGAAGCAACCCAAGGGCGATCGCGGCCAGCGGCGCCCACTGCAGCGTGGGCACGACCTTGCGCAACAACGCCTGCCCGAAAACGGTGAGCACGGCCCCCGCGGTGAGCATCACCGCCTCCGGGCGAAGCCATGCTGGCCGGGGTTGGCCCGCGGGGGCCTGCTCATCGCCGAGCGCGGCCTCCGCCGCCGCGCCCGCGACGAGACTCGCCGGGGGTGGTGTGGGCCTGGCTTGCGACGGTTCGCTCGCAGGCAGGTCTACGGGCGCAGCGTGCGGGCGGCGAGCGGCGCCCCGCGCGCGCCGCCAGCGCCAGGCCAGGATCAGCCCGGCGTCGAGGATGACCGCCGCGGCCAGCGTCAGCAGACCCGCCGTGAGTGAATTCATCGTGGCTAACGCAGTCCGAGTTCGCCGCGCGCAATCACCAGCCGCTGGATCTCGCTCGTCCCTTCATATATCTCGGTGATCTTGGCGTCGCGGAAGTAGCGTTCTACCGGCAGTTCTTTGCTGTAGCCCATGCCGGCGTGAATCTGCACCGCCTGGTGGGCACAGAACATGGCCGTCTCGGAGGCAAACAGCTTGGCGATCGAGGCCTCCAGCGTGTAACGCTGGCCGGTCTCGCGGCTGGCCATCTTGGCCAGGGCCGCCTGATAAATCAGCAGGCGCGAGGCCTCAATGCGCGTTTTCATGTCGGCCAGTTTCCACTGGATGCCCTGGAACTCGCCGATCTTCTGGCCGAAGGCCTCACGCTCGCGCGCATACTCCAGGCTGGCCTCGTAGGCCGCTTCGGCGATGCCCAGCGCCTGGGAGGCGATGCCGATACGGCCGGCGTCGAGCACGGTCATGGCGATCTTGAACCCCTCGCCTTCTTCGCCCAGGCGGTTCTCGACCGGGCAGCGGTAGTTGTCGAACAAGATCTCGCTGGTGGCGCTGGCGCGGATGCCCAGCTTGGGTTCCTTCTTGCCGCGCTCGAACCCCGGCTTGTCCGTTTCAATGACGAAGGCGGTGATCCCGCGGTGCTTCTTGGCCGGGTCGGTGGTGGTAAAGACGACGATGAAATCGGCCACGGGTGCGGAGGTGACCCACGATTTGCGGCCGTTGATTACATAAACCTCGCCCTCGCGCACGGCGCGGGTTTTCATGGTCGCCGAATCGGAGCCGGACATCGGCTCGGTGAGCGAATAGGCGCCGATCTTCTCGCCCGTGGCGACCGGCGTGATGTATTTGCGCTTTTGCGCCTCCGTGCCGAACTTGAGCAGCCCGTGGCAGAAGAGCGAGTTGTTGACCGACATGATCGTGCCGTGGGCTGCATCGACTTTGCAGATCTCTTCCATGGCCAGGACGTAGGCGATCGTATCCAGCCCGGAGCCGCCGTAGGCCTCGGGCACCTCGATCCCCATGAAGCCCTGCTGGCCCATCTTGTGGATCGTATCGTAGGGGAACTCGCCGGTTTCATCGAAGTGCGCCGCAATAGGTGCAATTTCGCTGCGGGCAAAGTCGCGAGCGGCCCGGCGGATCATTTCGTGCTCGGGCAGGAGCGTGAGGCACGGACCGGATGCAGTACGCTCGGCAGATGTCATAGCCTCCTCCCAGGAGCAACGCGCGTGGTGCAGGGATTATAGCGCAGGCACATGCGGAGTTCGCGCGCAATGGTCCGTGTTTTGACCGCCCCTGGGGGCACGGGTACAATGACCTCGCCGACCCGGAGGTGGGATGAACGAAGAGATTACCCCTGAACTGTTTGCCCATTTGGTGGAGCTTGCTGCACTCGAACTGCAGGAAAGCGAGGCGGCTTACCTGCGCGGGCAGTTGAACAAGCAGCTTGAGATCATCCACGAACTTGAGGCGATCGACCTGCCCGAGGACACGCCGATTACCTCGCATGGTGTTCCGTATTCTGCGGCCATTAGCCCGCCGCCGCGCGAGGACGCCGCCTGGCCCTACCCGGGGCCCGAACGCATTATCGAGCAGGCGCCGCAATCGGAGGACGGCTACTACCGGGTTCCCGACATTTCGCATACCGATCTGGCGTGAGGTGCGCATGGAACTGTGTGATCTGACGGCGCACGAGCTCGTGGGCCGCCTGCGGCGCGGCGAGACGAGTGCCGAGGCGGTTCTGGATTCGGTTCTGGCCCGCATCGCGCAGGTGGAAGGCCGGTCGCCCAGGACCACCCCCTATCAGCCTTCGGCAGAGGAGCAGGCCGAGGACCGCCGTCACGTGCATGCCTACATCTCACTGCAGGCCGAGCGGGCGCGAGAACGCGCGCGCGCCATCGACCAGGCACACGCGCGCGGCCAGGCGCTGGGCGCGCTGGCCGGCGTGCCGCTGGCGGTCAAAGACATCTTCTGCGTCCAGGGCACACCCTCCACGGCGGCCTCGCGCATGCTCGAGCACTTTGTCGCGCCCTATAGCGCCACCAGCGTGACCCGGCTGGAGGCGGCCGGCGCGGTGGTGCTGGGCAAAGTCAACCTGGATGAGTACACCTACGGATCCTCGAACGAGTCATCGGCCTTCCAGCCGCCGGTCGGCAACCCGTGGGATCCGTCGCGCGTGCCGGGCGGCTCATCGGGCGGTAGTGCGGCGGCGGTGGCCGCCGGCGAGGCCGTCCTCTCGCTCGGCAGCGACACCGCCGGCTCAATCCGTCAGCCGGCCGCGTTCTGCGGCGTGGTTGGGCTCAAGCCCACTTACGGCCGGGTGAGCCGTTATGGATTGATCGCGTTTGCCTCCTCCATCGATTGCGTCGGACCGCTCAC
>JAPLGX010000208.1 GCA_026389925.1 Chloroflexota bacterium | reverse complement strand
TACTCGCTGCCAAAGGTTGTCAAGACAAACCCCACCGCGACCAGCAAGCCGGCTTTGAACCCGCCCAGCACGGTTGTGGCGCCCACCGAGCGCACGACCACGGCCAGGGCTGTACCGCCCACGAGCGCCAGGAGAAAGGTGCCTAGATACAGGAGAGAATTTGCGCCCTTGCGCATGTCCTCTTCCGACATGCCAATCAGGCGGCTCCACGGCCCGCCGAAGCCACGCATCGAGTACCAGATGAATCCGATTGCCATATACACGACACCCGTCAACAGGACTGCCAGCCAATTGATCGTCGGAAGACCGAACATCACTGTGCCTCCTCCAGATGAATCCTGCGGCTCAAGGTGCTTACGGAATACTAACCCCGGTTAGTGAGGATGGGTGCTTGCGACAGGGGGCACAAGGGATGCGTGCGTTCACGCCGTCTGCTCGGGCAAGGGCAGCGGCAGACGGTCGGCTGGAGTCAGCCGGTGGTGTGTGCGCCACACGTCGAACACACGCCATGCAGCCTCCAGCTTGACCTGGGTCGACATTTTCGACTGGCCGATGCGGCGATCCTCGAAGTAGATTGGCACCTCGCACTCGCGGTAGCCAAGCCTCTGGGCGACGTAGGCCATCTCCACTTGGAAGACATAGCCGTTCGAGCGAATGCGCCCGAGATCCATTCCCAGCAGCGTCGTTCGGCGCCACACCTTGAAGCCGGCGGTCGCATCGCGCACGCGCAAAGCCAAGAGGGCCTGCGAATACACATTGCCCCACCATGAGAGCAATCGCCGGCCGGCGCCCCAGCGCGAGTCGAGCTTCCCCCCGGGGACGTAGCGCGAGCCGACGGCCACGTCGCAATCGCGGATTTCTCCGAGCAGTCTCAGAACATCCGCCGGCGCGTGGGAAAAATCCACGTCCATCTGCCCGACAAGGGTTGCGCCGTCCGCCACGGCTCGCCGGAAGCCTGCGACGTACGCCGTCCCCAGGCCGGATTTGGCGGGCCGGTGGATGACCTGCAGCGTGCCATTCGATTGCGCAGCCAGCAGATCGGCCACCTGGCCTGTTCCGTCCGGCGAGGAGTCGTCGACGACGATGAGCCTCAAGTTCGGCAGCCCAAGCGCCCACAGCGCCTGGACCATGTCCGGCAGGTTCTCGGCCTCATTGTAGGTAGGCAGAACGATCGTGAGTGAGTCCATGGCGGCGCCTGGTGGATGGGCTTGGAGGAATGTAGCATCGCGCGAGTCGGACGTCAAGCGCGGGCTACGCGCCCTCCGCAAATCGCGAAATGACGCGCGCCGCATGCTTGGCGCCCTGCAGCAGGTTGGCGACGACGACGTGCTCGTTGGGGGCATGCACTTGGCCGCCGGGGTAGCCGACGCCGAGCGTGACCACCGGCATTCCCAGCCTGCGGACAAACAAGTAGTTCGGTCCCGAACCGCCAGTCATGGGGACAATCCGTTGCGGCGCGCCGTACACATCCCGCGCCGCCTCGACGACCAGCGCGACGAGCGGATGATGCGGGTCGGTGCGCGCCGGCGGCTCACTTCCGAGAAGCGCCACCTCGATGTCCTCGAAGCCCTGCGCCACCAGATAGTCGCGCAGTTTCTCCAAGATGTCCTGGGGTTCCTGATTCGGGACCAGGCGAAAATCCACCTTGGCTCGGGCCTGGGCCGGCAGCACGGTCTTCGATCCCTTTCCTTGATAACCGGCCGTGAGCCCGCAAATGGTGCAGGTCGGCGAGAAGACGGTCTCGCGCCGCAACTCCAACCCTCCACGCAAGCCTTTGAGGAACCCTCTCAGTCCGTAATGGGCGAGGTAATGCGGGGCCGGGTCGGGCAGTGCACGCAGGAACTCGAGATCTTCTGCCGAAGGAGGGACGACCGCGTCGTAGAAGCCGGGGATGCGAATGCGCTCATCCTCTCCTTTGAGGCTGCCGAGTGCCCAGGTCAGGCGCCAGGCCGCGTTGGGAAAGATCGATCCGCCGAGTCCGGAGTGCGCATCGTGAGCGGCGCTTCGGGCGCGGAGCTCCACGTAGCATATGCCGCGCATCCCCAGAGTCTGAAGCGGCACGCCCTCTTCATCCACGCCGCCGAATTCCCAAATGCACCCATCGGCGGCCAGGCGCGAGGCGTTGTCCTCGACAAAGGCCGGCAGGTTTGGGCTGCTGATCTCCTCTTCGCCTTCGATGACAAACTTGACGCGGCAGGGCAGTTCGGGGCTGGCCTCGAGCAGGGCATCCAGCGCCGCCAGCCGGCTGACAATGTGTCCCTTGTTGTCGCTCGCGCCGCGCGCGAAGAGCTTGCCATCGCGCAGGCTGGGCGCAAACGGCGGGGTGATCCACTCCTCCAGCGGCTCGGGCGGCTGCACGTCGTAGTGATCGTAGAAGAGCAGCGTGCGCTCCGCGCCTCCGGCCCGTTCTGCGAACACCACCGGGTGCCCGCGGGTGGGCTCCACCCGCACCTCGAACCCGCGCCGGCGAAGCACAGCGGCCACCCCTTCGGCGGCCGCAGTGATGCCCTCACCCGTGGCCGAGACGCTCGGTTGCGCGCACAGTTGTGCGAGTTCGGCTACAATCGTCGCCTCGTGGCGGTCGATGTAAGCGTCCATCCGGGCTTCAAGATCGCGGTTCATGGTGGATTCTCCACTTGCCAAGGAATGTCCGTCGGCCCTCACTTTGCCGCCATCGGGTTGCCGTGATTCTCGCCGCGGAGGCCACATACGGCACGCGGGTGCGACGGGAGTCCAGGGAGGAGGCGATGCGCATGAAGGACCATCGCTACATCGAGATCACGCTTGCGCTGGGACCCGGCCTGCCGACGTGGCCGGGTCACCCGCCGTTCGAACTCGAATCACTGCGAAACATCGCCTCGGGCGCCTCGTCCAACGTCTCGCGCCTCTCGATGAGTGTCCACACCGGAACGCACGTCGACGCGCCGCGGCATTTCTTCCAAGACGGCGCCGGCGCGGACAGCCTGCGCATTGAAAGCATGCTCGGGCGCGCGTACGTCGTCAACTTGGGCAAGGTGGATCGAGTCACCGCGGCCGAGCTCGAACGCGCGCGCATTCCCTCGCGCACCCGGCGCTTGCTCATCCGCACGCGCAATTCCGACTTCTGGTCCCGTGGCGAGACGACCTTCCACGAAGAGTTTGTCGGGTTGGATCCCAGCGCCGCGCAATGGATCGTCGCGCACCATATGCAACTGGTGGGTGTGGATTACCTCTCGGTGGCCCCATGGAAAGAGGGCCGGCCGACGCATGAGATCCTGCTGCGCGCCGGCGTGACGGTGGTTGAGGGGCTCAACCTGCAGCATGTCAAGGCCGGCCGTTATCGAGTCTTTTGCCTGCCGCTGCGGATCCTGGGCAGCGACGGTGCGCCGGCCCGCGTGGTTCTCGAGAGGCTGGGCGGCAACCGCTAGCGGTGGAAGGTCGGGCCGCCCAGCGGCAGGGTGTGCCCGCCGTCCATGATGATTGTCTGCCCGCGGATCATGCGGGCTGCTGGCGAAGCCAGGAAGGCCACCACCTCGGCCACATCCTCCGGCGTTACCATCCGTCCGGCGGGGATCTCCTTGCGGACCTTCTCAAGCCACTGATCCTGCTGCAGTGCAACGAAATGCCTCAGCGCCTCGGTATCGACGATGCCGGGGGAAAGCGCGTTGACCACGATTCCTTTGGGCGCAAGTTCCACCGCCAGATAGCGCGTGAGCGCCTCCAGCGCGGCCTTGCTGGCGCCGACCACGACATACTCAGGCAAGACACGCGCGGCGCCGGGCGATGAGATGCTGACGATCACACCGCCGCCGCGCTTTTCCATGAGCGGGGCGGCGCGTTGCGCGCAGAAGAGCAGGGCGCGCGCATTGATATTCATCGTCCATTCCCAGCCTTTGGGTTTCTGTTCGAGCGCCGGGCGGTTGTAACCGGAGGCGGCATTGCACACCAGGATATCCAACCCGCCGAAAGCCGCCTCGACCTGCTTGAAGAGGTATTCGATCTCGTCGATTTCGCCGATGTTGGCCTTGACCAGCTCCGCGCGCCGGCCGAGGTGGCGGATGGCCTGGGCGGTGGCTTCGGCCGGGCCGCGGTTGCGGAAGAAGTTGACCACAATGTCTGCGCCGCGCTGCGCCAGGTTGAGCGCGATCGCCCGGCCGATGCCGCGCCCCGAGCCGGTGACCAGGGCTACCTTGTTCTCGAATGAAAGTCCGTTTTCATCCATGCATTCGTCCTACTCTGGTGGCTTTCCGGATGAATCAGATGGACGGATGGGCTGGTGCAGGCCGCGGTCCACTGCGGCCAGCCCCCGCTCACCTCGCCGTACGACATCCTGATGCAGCGCGTCCACCTGCGCGCGGATGGCCTTGACGGGTAGTCCCTGGCAGACGGCCGGGAAGCCGGCCAGCCAGTGTTTGGCCCGCGCGAGCGAATGCAGCGCCCCCCGATAGCTTCCGCGTTCCACGTGGTGCCACGCGACGGCCAGCAGCAGGAGGCCGTGATACAGCTCGCGCACGTGACCGTCTTCGGCGCGCCACGCATGTTCGAGCGATTCGTGCGCATCGAAGAAGGCGCCACGATTGAAGCGCTCCAGGCCCACGAGTACCTCTTCTGGCAGCGGCTGTCTGCACGCGGCAAAGGCATCGGCAGGAAGATGCCGTCTTGGACCGGGCGGGATTGCGCGGCGGCTCATTCGCCCGATTGTATCGCGGCTGGCGGCGCGGCCGTCATGCCGCCAGCGAGCCCGAATAGTGAAGGATAACTCCGGCGGCGATGCTGAGTTGGGCCAGGTGATAGGTGATGTGGACGAGGATGCTCCCGAGCCACAGCGGACGGACGAACTTGTTCCACGCGTGAAGTGTGTCGGAGAGGAAGAACAGCCCCGCGCCAAGTGAAACGAGTAGGGCGGGGGGAAGGCCCCAGGCCGGGCGTGACAGGCATTGCACCGCCGAAAACAGCATCGCAGCCAGGACGATACTGTAGAGGAGTAGCGGCGCCTGCAGTGCCGGTTTGCCGATTGCGCGTACGCCGGCCGAGAGCCGGGCATACACCCAAGCGCCCAGTGCGACGAGCACCGCTGCAAGCCCAAAGGTGGGCAGCCCAAACCGGGCGGGTAAGAGGTTGAAGCCCACGATGTAGGCGAGGTGAGCAAGAAAGAAGGCCGCCAGCCCGCCGATGAACCGCTCGCTGGGCAGCATGAGCAGGATATCGCCCACGAGCGAGAAGGCCAGCGCAATCGCGAACCATCCTGCGCCGCCAGCCATAAGAGTGCGCTGGACCAGCCAGGCCAGCAGGAAAACGATGGCGAGCGGCTTGCCGATGTATTCCAGCGGCTTGCTCGAGCGCAGTCGGCCGACCCAGTCCACGATCATGGCCAGCAGGGCGAGGAAGAAGAAGGGGGACATGCATCTCTCCTGGTGTGAAGCCAGAAGGCAATTGTGACTCATCCCGCGGGTTTCCGCCACCGGCACCAGAAGCGGCGGACGCACTGTGCGGGGCGACCTGCAATGCGAGACTGAACCGTGCTCCCAAGGTTGTGTACGTGTGACGGGCAATCAGCGCTCAGCTCGTGCTATGCTTTTTCGGGTGTCTGCCCAAGGGACCGATCCGTATCCTCGCAGCTCTACTTCATGTGAAGAACACGACGGTGTCTTAGGGCGGGAATTGCTACAAGTCGGAGGAGGCAATATCCATCAATCGCTTGCGCCTTCGCTAACTAATCCGGGACAGGTGCGTGGCCGTGCGAGAGGGTGACTCGGTTCAGAGAGAGGATTGAGAGGTCGGGGAGGGGGGATTGCCGGCCAGGCCGAGTTGGTCGGCTATGCCGCGCATCGCGGTGATGACGTGGCCCACGTGGTCCCACACATCCAGGCCCAGCTCGCGTGCGCCGCGTTCGATATCCTCGCGGTTGACACCCGCGGCAAAGGCGCGGTCCTTCCATTTCTTGCGCACCGACGCCGGGGTGAGATCGGCCAGCGATCGCGATGGACGCACCAGGGCAACCGCGGCAATCAATCCCGTGACCTCGTCGCAGGCGAACAGGGCGCGATCGCGTAAGGCGGTACGCGGCACGCCGGTGTGCTCGGCGTGGCTGAGGACGGATTGGATGACATCTTCGGGAACGCCGCGCGCGCGCAGGAGCGGCGCGCCATCCTGCGGATGATGCTCGAGCGTTGGATGGATCTCCCAATCGAAGTCGTGAAGTAGTCCGATGATGCCCCAGCGCGCCTCATCTTCGCCGAAGAGGCGCGCGTAGTGACGCAAGGCGGCTTCCACCGCCAGCATATGGCGTAGCAAGCTGTCGCTGGTGACGTACTCGCGAACGATGGCGAGGGCCTGGTCGCGGTCCATCGGTCAACTGCGCGGGCGTGGATCGCGCGAAGCAATCGGCGCGAGCGGTCCGAGAATTGGCTGCGAATGAAAAACGTGCAGGTCGAGCACGGCCCCGAGCGTGGCGGCCACTTCGCGCAGGCGCCAATACAGGTAGGGGCCGCGGCTGTAACGGCGCCGGTCGGCAGCCACACCGTGCGTGTCGATGCCCAGCTCGCGGCACGAGTACACCGCCCGCGGTAGGTGATAGGCCTGGGTGACGGCGATGGCGCGCTGCACGCCGAAGACGTAGCGCGCGCGATAGCAGGTATCGTACGATCGACGGCCCGCGAAATCGAGCACCAGCGCCTCCTCGGGAACGCCCAGGCGCAGCGCGAGTTGGCGCATGGCCTCCGGCTCGTTGTAGCCGGGGTCGCTGTTATCCCCGCTCAAGAGAATCCTCTCGACCAGTCCCTGCTCGTAGAGTTCCACGGCAGTCGTGACCCGGTCGGCCAGCACCGGCGTGGGGGCGCCGCTGCGCCACAATCCGGCGCCGAAGACGATCGCAACCGGTGCGGGCTGTATCGCCTCACCGGGCGCGCGCAGGAAGGCACGCGCCTGCCATTGCACGTAGACGTACGGCGCGAGGATGAGCAGGGCGAGCGCGATAAGTGCCACGATGGCCAACAACACGGGTCTCGCCTTCTTACGAACGGTCAATCGCAGACTCCAGTTGATGAATCGATTCAAACTGCCCGGCGGCCTCGTTTGGGCAGGTGCCGATTGTAACATCTGCAATAGGGTCGAGCGACTGGGCGCAGAGATCTCGCTTGACCAAGGATATGCCGCTGGGCGTCAATCCGCCCTCAATCTGCTGGCCGTGACACGCCAGGCCCTCGGCCGACTGGCGCGAGTGGAGCGAGTTGTCGAAGTGAACGGGAACGCAAACAGCGCGCCCGATTTCGACTGTCAGCCAGAGGTCATCAATGGCGCCTCCGACCTTCTGGCCGAAATCCTCGGGTGACGTGAAGCGCCGGGGCTGCTAGGCACAACGGTTGGGATGGGCGCCGGCTGAGGAGAAAGAATGACTGAGGTCATTGAAGCGCTGGTCCGGTTGGGCCT
>JAPLGX010000151.1 GCA_026389925.1 Chloroflexota bacterium | reverse complement strand
GGCGTGGGCGGATCGTAATCCACCAGGATGAAATCGGCGAGCGAACCCGCTTGGATGCGGCCCAGCTCCAGGCCCCATATCTTGCGCAAAATCTCGCGGTTGTTGAGGAGCGCGATGGCGTAAGCTTCCGCATAGGCGACGCGCGGATCCGCTGTTCGCAGCTTCTGCAGGTGAAACGCCGTCTTGAACTCTTCCCAGAGGTTGGCAGTGTAGCCATCCGAGCCCAGCCCGACGAGCACGCCCGCTTTTGTCATTTCGAGCAGCGGCGCCGTGCCGACGGCGTTATTGCAGTTCGATTGCGGGTTGTGGATCACGTTGACGCCGTGGCGCGCCAGGGCGCGAATGTCGGCCGCGGTCACGTGGACGCAGTGGGCGGCCAGCGAGCGGGGGCCGAGCACGCCCGCCGCAACCAGCCGCGCCACCGGGCTGCGCCGGAAACGCCTGCGGGCATCGGCCACGTCGCAGCGGTCTTCTGCGACGTGGATGTGGAAGCCGCAATCGAGCGCCCGCGCCGCTTCCACCGCGCGGCGCACGGTCCGCTCCCCGAGCGTGAACGAGGCGTGGAGGCCGAAGCCGGCGCGCAGCAGGGGACGCGGGCGGGCACGCAATTCTTTGAGGAAGCGGGCATTCTCTGCCAGGGCTTCGTTTGTCTTCGCCACCCCATTCCTGTCGCTGGTCTCGTAGCACAGGCAGCCGCGCAGTCCCACCTCCTCGCAGGCGCGGGCAATGAGGTCCAGGCTGCCCGGGCAGGCATGGGGCGACGAATGGTGATCGACCACGGTTCCCACCCCGCAGCGCGCCGAATCCACCAGGCCGGCCAGGGCGCTGGAGTAAACGTCGTCGGCGTCGAGCGCCCGGTCCAGCCGCCACCACAGCTTCTTCAGAATGTCGAGGAAACTCGCGGGCGGTTTGCCGGGCAAATGAAGGCCGCGGGCCAGGGTGCTGTACAGGTGGGTGTGGCAGTTGATGAGGGCCGGCATCATCAGCCGCCCGCCGGCGTCGAACACCTTCTCGCCCGCGGCGATGCGGGCCTTGCTGGCCGGCCCCACCCAATCGAAGGCCCCGTCCACAAGGCGCACCGCGCCGTCGTCGATCACGCGGTTTACTTTGTCGAAGGTCAGGACGCGGGCATTCTTGACCCAGAGTGCGGATTGCGGATTGAAGCTTGCCGGCATAGTCGCCCCGCCTCAGACATTGTACCTGCGAAACAGAGCCGTCCGCCGCGGCGGATAAGGGAGCGGACCACGGGTGGGCCGTGTGCAATGCGTTCGTCTTGGCAGTAGCCGCGCGGGCGGTCCGCTCCCTAAAGGCAGTTCTTCGTGGACTTTGTGTCCTTTGTGACTTTGTGGTGAAGAACGTGCTACCGGGCGGCGCCGCCGGCCTTGTAGCGCCGGGCCACTTCCTCGAGCGAGAGCGGGGTGTAGTCGCCGGCGTGGCCGGCCTGCCCGAAGGCGATCATCCGCGCCTTCACTACCTCTTTCATCGCCTCGCGCGCCGGCTTCATATAGTCGCGCGGGTCGAAGGCCTCCGGTTTCTCGAAGAACACCTTGCGGATGGCGCCGGTCATGGCCATGCGGTTGTCGGTATCGACGTTGATCTTGCGCACGCCGTTCCTGATGCCGAGCTGGATTTCCTCGATGGGCACGCCGTAGGTCTGCCTCATCTTCCCGCCGTACTTGTTGATGATGTCCTGCAGCTCCTGGGGCACGCTGGAGGAGCCGTGCATGACCAGGTGGGTGTGGGGCAGTTTCTTGTGGATTTCGATGATGCGCTCCATCACCAGGGTCTGGCCCGTGGGCTTCTTGCTGAACTTGTAGGCCCCGTGGCTGGTGCCGATGGCCACCGCCAGGGCGTCGATGCCGGTGCGCCCGACGAACTCGACCGCCTGGTCGGGATCGGTGAGGTGCGAGAGGGGATCGACGCCGGCGCCGTGGCCGTCCTCGATGCCGCCCAGCGTGCCCAGCTCGCCCTCCACGGTGATGCCCTTCTCGTGCGCCATCTCCACCACTTCGCGCGTCGCCTGCACGTTGTACTCGAACGTCGAAGGGGTCTTGCCGTCGGCCATCAGTGAGCCATCCATCATGACGCTGGTGAACCCCATCTCAATAGCCGACTTGCAGGTGGCCGGGCTGTTGCCGTGGTCCTGGTGGAGCACCATCGGAATCTCCGGGTAGAGCTCGGCGGCGGCCAGCATCAGGTGATACAGGAACCGGTCGTTGGTATAGGAACGCGCGCCCCGGCTGGCCTGGACGATGGCGGGCGACTTAGTCTCGCGGGCCGCTTCCATGATGGCCTGGATCTGCTCCATGTTGTTGACGTTGAACGCGCCCACGCCATATCCGCCCTTGGCGGCTTCGTCCAGCAACTGCCGCATCGATACCAGTGGCATATCCGTTCACCTCGCACAAAATGGTGGGTTGCCGCGCGGCCAGGGACCGCTG
>JAPLGX010000247.1 GCA_026389925.1 Chloroflexota bacterium | reverse complement strand
TGGTGGGAGACCGATTCGCCCTTTTCCTTTTCTCCGACACACTCCTAGCCAGACTCGTACGAGATGAATTCGGTTTCGCTCGATCCGTCATCGTACAGGTCGACCATAACGTATCCGGGCGGACAGTCGAGATATGCGCCTCGCCACCAGTTGCCTGAGATGGCACCATCGCACGAATAGCGCACGCCCAGGTACTCCCCTCGATCCACCTGATGCGCGTGCCCGCTCAAGCACAGGCGCACGTTCGAGTGAGCCAGGAAGAGTTTCCGCAGCCGACCGGCATCGATGTGCATCCACGCGCCGGGCACCACCCAGTTGCCGCTCACAGCCAGATCGCCGTCGAAGAACTCGCAGGCGCACAGGATCGGGATGTGCGAGGCAATACACACCGGCGTCGCCAAGTCCGTCGCCACAAGCTCGGCCTCCAGCCAGGCATACTGCTCGTCGTCCAATTTGCCGGTGTAGGGCGTTTCCGATTCGATCTCCCGCGGATGGGTGCTGTCGAGCACGATGAAACGCCATCCGCCGCGATCGAAGGCATAGTAGCGCTGCGCGAGTCCGAGCGCGTGCAGCGCCATGCCCTTCCCGTACAACGGGTCACTCGCATCCGCCTCGGCCAGGCCCCAGCCCCACACATCGTGGTTGCCAATTGCATGATAGACCGGCAAGCGGCAGTTTTCGTGCAGGACCGTGGTAAAGGTATCCCAGCGCGCCTGGGCGTATTCCTTCGGCGTTGCCAGTCCGTCCATGATCGAATCGCCGGTGTTGAGAATGAAGTTTGGCGCATCCTGCTGCGCGTGGATGTGCTCGAAGGCCTGCGCCATACCCACGCGGGCGCGGCTTCGCGTTTCAACATGAATGTCCGTAACATGGCGCCACGCGCAGCACGCGCGCGCGCCCCGCAGCGGGGCGCGCGCGGCAGCCACCCAGGGCAGCGCCGGAGAGCAGCAATGAGCCGCGCAGAAAATCGCGGCGCGACATCGGGCCCGTCTTCATCGTTCACCTCGCTCTACGGAAGGGGATGCCATGGCCGAAACGTGCACACTAGGCCGACATCTGACGGTGACCGCCCTCAGCCTGCGGCCGCTCGCGCAAGAGATCCACTGCGTGCCCGAGCACCGGCAGGACGGTCTGCAAGCTTTCACACGCGGCGCGCGGGCTGCCAGGCAGGTTGACGATCAGAGTCCGCCGGCGGATGCCCGCCACGCCGCGCGACAGCATGCCGTGCGGCGTCACCGCGAGCGAGCCAGCGCGCATCGCCTCGGCCAGCCCGGGGGCTTCGCGCTCGATCGCCTGCTGCGTGGCCTCGGGCGTCACATCGCGGGGCGCAAAACCGGTGCCTCCGGTGGTGAGGGCAACCTCGGCCAGGTCCTCATCGCACCACCGGCACAGCACGGCGCGGATGGCCTCCCGCTCGTCGGCCACCACGGCCGTCTGCGTCACCTGCCAGCCACGAGCCTCCACCAGGGCGCGCAGCGCCGGGCCGGAGAGATCCTCGCGCTCGCCGCGCGCCGATCGATCGGAAACGGTCAGGATGGCCACTCGCACGAATAACTCTCCTCCGCCGCTCGTCGGCGAACCGTCATGGGGCCTTGTATTGTACGCTCCGAGTAGCGCGCCTTGCGCCCGCCGCGAGGCACGCTTACCGGCCGGATTGCAAGGGCGTGGGTGCATCGCTCCACCCGCCGGTGCGCCCCTCCCAGAATGGGCAGTACCGCCGGAAGCCGAGCGCCTCGTACACACGGAGGGCTGCGGCATTCTTCTGATTGACGTTGAGGACGATAGTTGGGATGCCCCGCGCCAGGAGCGCCGCGGCCACCGCGCCGGTGGTGTGACGGGCCAGCCTGCGCCCGCGACGATCGCGCCGCGTGTACACGTTGCCCACTGCCGCCACACCGGTCTGCTCGGCCACCAGGTGGGTGCCTGCGGCGGCGATCAGTTCCCCCTGCTCATAGATACCGCAGTAAACCCCTTGCTTCACCATCCACGGGGCGAAGAAGTCTGGCGCCTCGTGGTTCGCCTCGCCGTCCGCGAAGAGTGCCTGGAGGGCAGGCACATCCTCCGCCCCAAGGCGCAGCGCGCTCGGCACCTCCTCGTGGGCGAAGGCCGCCGGATCGAGCTGCATGCGATACATCGCCATTCGCTCCACGATGGGGGCGTGCTGCGCAACCAGATCGATATGCGGGACGGAGATCGACAGGTACGCAGAGGGAACGCGGGGCAGCCCGTGCAGAATGACCTGCACCTCGGCAGCCGGGCCGAGAGAGAAGAGGACCGGCGTGGCTTCGCGCCAGTAGAGCAGCACGACCGCCGGCGTGTGCGGCCCGGTCCAATACCACTCGCTGTGTTCGACAAACCCCGGAGTCAGATCCCCCAGCGCATAGGCCGCCCACGGACGATCGGTTTCGAGGATCTCACGGACGGCGGCCAGATCGTATGTACGGGCCATGACGAGTATCAGCCGCGCGGCAGCTCAGCGCAGCACCTTGCCCAGGAGGGACACGGCCATCTCCTCCCAGCCCAGGTTCTTGTAGAAGTCGACGGCGGCGTTCTCGTCCATGACCAGTAGGTAAGCCTTGTAACAGCCTTTGCTGAGCAGGCGTTGCTCGACCTCATCCATCAACTGCCGCCCGAGGCCGCGCTTCCGCTCAGCGGGGTCGACCGCCAGGTGATAAATGATGCCACGCCGCCCGTCGAACCCGCCGATCACGGTGCCGACGATGCGTCCCTCCGTCTCGGCCACCAGGAAGAGATCCGGGTCGCGCTCGACCTTGCGGGCGATTTCCTCGCGGGTATCGGAAGGGCCGACGTGGACCCCCGGGCCGGAGCGCTGCCAGAGGTCGAGTGCGGCTGGGTAGTCGCTCGGGAAGCGGAACTGGCGCAGCCGCACGTTATTCCTCTTCGGGGCCGACCACCAGCTTCCACTCGCCGTGGATGCCGTCCTGGGTGACGCCGAAGAAGGCGCGCACGCCTTGCGGGGTGCGCTGCAAAAGGTCGTAGCGGCTCACGCCGCGGTGGGTGCGCTTCTTGAGCAGCGCCAGGTCGCCCACCCAGGTCAGCTTCTCGAGGGGTGGCAGTGCCGAGAATTCGGTGATGGCATAGTGCCACAGGCGGCGGGCCGAGGCTTGAGTCACGTTCTTGACCACGTTGCCGTTGCGCAGGTCGCGCATGGTGTAGTAGCGCGTCCCGTCGCGGTCTTCGAAACTCACCACCTCCACGCCCGTGCGCGGTGCGGCCAGTGAGGGCGCGGGCTGCTCCACGCCCGCGGGCGGCTCCGGGACCTCCGCCGGCGGCGCGGCGGCAACCGCGGGCTCAGCTTCGGTTTGGGCGCGGCGCTGGCCGCGCAGCACCAGGTCGACGATCTCGTCCCGTACCGCCACCCCGGTTTCGGATTCGTCGCGGATATAGATCTTGTTGTCGTCCACCGCGTAGGGCGGGTCATCGCCGCGCGGGACGATGATGCGGAGGACCTTCTTGCCGCCGGTCTCCTGCACGTCCACCGTGCAGTGCAGCTCGGGGCTGATCTTGGCGCTGATCTCTTTCTCGAGCTGCTCGACGGCCTGGGCGGGAGTCTGTATCCCGAGCGGCGGCTCCTTGGGGCTGGGGCTGACCCCGATGTACAGCATGCCGCCGTTGGCGTTGGCAAATGCGCACACGTCGGCGATGATCTCGTACAGCTTGCCGCCGCGCACGGTCAGGCTGTCGTGAAAATCCTGATTGATGGACGGCCCTTCGCTGCGTGCCTGCTGGATGAAATCGAAGGCCTCCTCGCGCGCGGCGCGATGCGGACGCGTGCGCGCGAAGTCGTCGCTTTCGAAGAGTTCCTGCAAGGCTTCGAAGCTGAGCTCCGGCAGGGATACATCCGTGGCGCGGTCGCCCACGCCCAGGTTCTTGCGGTTGTTCGGGTCGGCGCGCAGGCGGTGGGCATCCGACCCCTGAACGCAGTGCATGCGCCGCGGGTATTCGGGCTTGGTGCCGCTGAAAAAGGCGGCCGTCGAATGGCGCCCGCGCTGCTCCAGGTCGGTGACCTCCAGCGCGGCCAGATGCGGATCCTGAGTGTAGGCGATCTTGGTCTGACCGCCGAAATCGAAACCGCGCAGCGCGACACCGTTGGAGGAGTTGGCGTGGGCGGCAATCGCCAGCCCCCCGCCCTCGTGAATGCGGCGGTAGGCGGTGAGCACATCGGCTGTGGCCCCGACGGTCGACGAACCCAGGTCGAGTTGATCGACCGGCACGTTGAGGTCGAGCAAGATGTGCTCGATCTCGCGGATCGACTTGGAGGGCGGGAAGATACCGATGACGTGGAAGCCCAGCGTGGCGGTGAACTCGAAGGCCGGCAAGATGAGCACCTTCTTGAGCAGCGTGCGGTACTCCTCCAGCCGGCGCCGTTCCTCATCGGTCAGGCGGCCGCTGCGGCCGAGCTGCTCGAGAAAGGCGATGTCTTCCTGCATGCGGCGGTAGCCGGCCACCGTGTTGTGGTCGGCAAAGGCGATCGCCGCCAGGCCCCGGCCATCCGCCCGGCGCAAGACATCTAAGAAGGTTGCCTCCGGCTCCTGGAAATCCGAAGAGGCAGGGCTGTGCAAGTGCAGATCCATGGTGTACCACTGGCGTGGTTTGTGTGGTGAACGACGACTCACTGCAATCTCATTCTATTGAATACTCAATGTCCCGGCCGGAACGCGAGGCGGCCGGGCGCCTCATGCCGCGGGTGATGCGCCGTCGGCGGTTGGTTTCAGCAACCGGACAAGATCGTCCGGCATGTACGGCTTGAGCAAGAACGCGTCCGCGCCCTTCTTCTTGCACTCGGCCGAGACGTCCATCCCCGACACCATCACCACCCGGGTTGCGCCCAGGCGCGGATGAGCACGGATGCTTTCCAGGATTTGCAGGCCGTTCTGGCCGGCCAGGAAGACATCCAGCAAGACGACATCGGGCTTCTCGCGCTCGACCAGCGGCAACACCGGTTCGCCCAGGGCCACGGCGCGCACGGTATAGCCCTCCAATTCAAGGAAGGTGCGCAGCAAAGTCACCATGTCGCGGTCGTCTTCGAGCAGCAGGACCTTAGGCATGCGAGCGCCCCTTGGCGGGTCGAGGCCGCCGAGCCGCGCCTGCGGCCCGCGTGGTGCGACGTTTGCGAGCGGCCGGCGCGCGCGGCCGGGTGAGCGCAGCGGCCACAACTTCCTCCATGCGCTCCACCGGGATGAAGGTAAGCTGCGTGCGGACGTCCTCGGGGATGTCATCCAGGTCGCGCATGTTGCGCTTGGGCAGGATAACCGCTTTGAGGCCGGCGCGGTGCGCGGCCAGCACCTTCTCCTTCAGCCCGCCGATCGGCAGGACCTGGCCGCGCAGCGTGATCTCGCCGGTCATGCCCAGGTCCGATCGCACCGGACGCCCGGCGACCAGAGAGATGAGCGCGGTGGCCATGGTGATGCCCGCCGACGGGCCGTCTTTGGGCTGTGCGCCGGCCGGGATGTGCAAGTGAATGTCGTTGTGCTCGAAGAAATCCGGCGCAAGACCCAACTCGCTCGTCTTGGAGCGCACGTAGGAAAGCGCG
>JAPLGX010000053.1 GCA_026389925.1 Chloroflexota bacterium | reverse complement strand
GACGATTGGGAGTCATGGAAACTGGCGCGCCGCTGGAGTCTCTCGACGTGGGCGAACTGCGCTGGGTTCGAGGGGCTGAGGCGGTGAGCCGGGCGGAGGATTGCGGATTTGCGGAAAGTGAGGACAATAGTGATGCAAGGCACGACTTAGATTGAACGCCTGGGGTCGGAGGCAGGTCTCGGAGGGAGCCTCGCCTTTCCCGGGCGTGTGCGGCGCGCCCGCACCGCCATCCAGCAGGGGGAACACCATCATCTTGTCAACACAGTTGACCTAGCGCCTCGTTCATTGCGGGTCTGGAAGCCATGACCCGCGCGCCGCAGTTGGTCACTTGACGCGCGGAGAGCCAACAGTGAAACCGGCCAGATCGATAGGCCGGATTCTCGTTTTCCAGGTACAGACCGTGAAACGGAATCTGCCCACACTCCTGCTCGTGCTCACAGCCATGACAATCCTTGCACCTGTCGTCCTGGCGCAAGGGGACTACGCACTCACTCGCTCAGTGATCGCTGGAGGTGACGGCGTCTGTGACACGCAGGGGACTGTCGGCCAGCCCGCGGCCGGTGCGATCGTGGGAGGGGACTACGAGCTTTCCTCCGGCTTCTGGGGTTGGCTCGAGTCGATCTTCACAGTGTAGCTGCCGCTCGTGCTGGGCGACAGTTCATAAGGCGCAAGCGCATGAGCGCCACTTGTCAGTAGCTGGAAGGGAGGGAAGCATCATGAATGGGAGTCTGACAGCAATCGTTGCCTTGTCTGCGATCGTGTTGGCGGCCTGCGGGGGGCAGGGAACACCTGCGCCTGCGCCCACCGTCGCCGCCATTTTACCCGCAGCCACTTCGGCGCCGCCGTCTCCCGAGACGCCAGCGCTTGCAGGGAGAACCTTCACCGGTCCGCTGGGCGCAGGCTCGATCACCTTTACGGTATCCGGCGACGGTCTGGCAGTCGAGCCCCGTCAGGAGCTGGCCTTGAGCGGCGCCGGCTGTGCCGAGGGAGGCGGTGGGGCCTTCGCCGGAACCATGACCCTCCCCGACCGCCTTCCGATCGAGAATCGGGAATCGAGCTGATCGGGAAATTCCAATCGCCGACAATGGCCAGCGGCACTTTCAAGTGGATCAGAGAATCGGGAATGAATACCTGCACGCTTGGCCCGCTCGAATGGACGGCCACAGCCCAGTGAGTGCGAGGGCAGTCTGCCTCCAGCGGCGGCCCGCGTTGCCAAGATGACGGACTTTGGCTCAACCGGCTCGGGGCGTCAAACGCCTGGCGATGACGGGCTATCGCCCTGCGCGGGAAGCAGCGGGCACGGGCGTCGCCGCAGCGCGACGGCAGTACGCTCATTCGCGTGTACACCGCCGAGGCAGTAGAGGTAATGGGGAGGCTCGCGGCTCGAACCTGACCCGGGGCCTCACGGAACGCCTGAGCGTCTACCCAAGGAGCCGCGAGCGGAAACTGCAGGCGGGGAGCGACGGCGATGCCCCGCCCCGAGCAACGGGGCAGGGGCAACATGCCAGGAGGCGCACCATGAAATGTGCAAGCTGCGGCGCCGAGCCCAGCACGGGTGCTGCATACATCGTGAGGTATGGAGCTTTGGCCGGATCGACGTACGGGCATAAGACTGTCACGAAACTCTACCGGATCGCGGG
>JAPLGX010000304.1 GCA_026389925.1 Chloroflexota bacterium | reverse complement strand
GGACACCGAAGGCTGGCGGGTGCCGCAGCGTGATCTCATCGGGGTCGTGCAGCTGCTCCTGCAGCAGGGCCGGCTCGATCTCCCGAAGCGCCTCCCGGAGACACCAGCCCTCGTCGGCCAACTGGACGCTTGGCGAGCGACCGCCGGGTTCCGCGGGCGAGATCGGTACGAGCTGGGCGGTGAGGATGATCTTGTGACGGCGCTCGCCCTCGCCTGCTGGTGGGGGCAGTTAGTCAGTCCTGCCCGGGTCGAGGCGGATCCAGACGACTTCTCAGCCTGGGGCCCGGAGGCGCTCAAGTACGAGTACGACAAGCGGCGGATCAAAGGCGGGCCGGCGAAGCCGACGGGGCCGATGGCAGACGGGGTCGGCTGAGCCGGGGTGCGGGTCCCCCACGGTAACGGACTTCGCCGTCGTAGTCGCGGTCTCCGCCGCGCCCGCCGGTTCAGACTCGGCACCCGCATCCGGGGAGCCGGTGGTTGACACCCTGATGCAACCCGGGCTCCGCGCGTGGGATGCCGCGCACCCACGCACCCGCACTCACAGCAGCAGAGCCAGGAAGGAGCTACCAAATGAGACACTTCCCGCAGCACCGCATCACATCGGGCTTCACGTTCGAGGAGAAGGTCGGTCCGCCCGACGTTCTGACGTCCGCAATTGGACACCTAATTTGCGAGTTCTCACGTCTCGAACGCTGGCTCGATATCCACATTGCCAACTTGTCCGGAACAGAGGACCGGGCGGCGCTTGACCAGCTCAGGGAGTTGACCTTCCCGTCCAAGCTGTCAGTCCTACTTGACCTTGCTCCCCGCCGGATCGACAAGGCCGATGCGGAGAGCATCGAGATGCTCCGCGAACTGGTCGGCCTCTGCCAGGAGGCACAACAGCACCTCGACCACGTGATGGACTCGGCGTGGAGCTGGGATTTCGCGAGCGTCGCGCTTCAGTCGAACGACGGCCAGATCATCACCGCCGACCACATCATGGACCTCGCCGACTTCGTGAGCAATGTGGCTTCGGACCTGGAAGAGTGGCCGGCAGCCTCTGGCGAAGCCACCTAAGGGCGCGGGGGGATTGAGTGACTCGCACTGACATCCGAGCAACGTGCGACTGCCTCCGAGTCGACTTGGCGGGTCATTCACGGAACGCTCGCACTGGGGCTGCACAAGTGCGTGATGACTTGTCGGACCTGCAGGCCATTCCGGACTGCCTGGCATAGACCGTGACGACCAGGACTCGGAGCCGTCGGAAGCACCCGAGCGTCAGCGTCACACTCGCGCTCGGCTATGTCCGTGTGAGCCGGGAAGAACAGGTGCGCGAGGGCGTCAGCCTCGACGCCCAGCGCGACCGCGTTGCCGCCTATGCGATCGCCAAGAGTCTGACACTGGTGGACGTGATTGCCGATGAGGGGCTCTCCGGCAAGGACACAAATCGGCCGGGCCTCCAAGACCTGTTGGCCCGCTGCGAGCGCGGGGAGGCCAAGCACGTCATCGTCTGGAAGCTCGATCGGCTGACTCGCCGGACCCGGCACTTGCTGAACCTCGTGGAGGACCTATTCCTCGAAGGCGGCATCGAGCTGCACTCTGTCTCGGAGTCGCTCGACACCTCGACCCCGCACGGCCGATTCGTCCTGACGCTCTTCGGGGGCCTCGCGCAGATGGAGCGGGAGCTGATCGTCGAGCGTACACGGTCGGCATTGGCCTTCAAGCGGGAGCAGGGGCAGCCCACGAGCCACCCGCCCCTCGGATTCGCCTCAACTGGGAAGCGGAGTCGGATGGTTCCGGTCCCGGCCGAACTTGCCGTCGTGGAGCGCATCCTCTTGTTGTGGCGGCAGGGTAAGAGT
>JAPLGX010000049.1 GCA_026389925.1 Chloroflexota bacterium | reverse complement strand
GGCGGCTCGGAGGTCGTGCGCCGCGACGACGCCGCGCCTATCAGCGTTCATCGCTTCCAGGGTTTGCTCTTCAATGCCACCCCCGCCCGACCTTTCGGCTGGGTTGTCGAGAGCACCAGCCCGCGCAGCGCGCCGGGGTCGAAGGGCGTGGAACTGCGCACCTGGCTGCCGCGCTACACCGTGATCCAGGTCTACGACACGCGCCAGGTGGACGGCCTGAACTGGTACATGATCGGGGTGGACCAATGGGTGGATCAGAGGAAGGTCGGCCTGGTCGAGCCCAGCGCTGTCCCGCCCCCCGATGTGCCCATCGGCACGCGCTGGATCACGATCAACCTGTTCGAACAGACATTGGCCGCCTACGACAACGGACGGCTTGTGTTTGCGACGCTGGTGGCCAGCGGCATACCTCCGTGGCATACCCGTCCGGGTACCTTCCAAGTTTTCAAGAAGGTCGATCGCCAGCCGATGAGCGGCTCGTTTGCCGCCGATCGCTCGGACTACTACTACCTGCAAGATGTGCCCTGGGTGCTGTACTTCGACCGGGCTCGCGCGCTCCACGGCACCTACTGGCACGATGGCTTCGGCTATAAGCGATCGCACGGCTGCGTCAACATGTCGATCGGCGACGCAAGCTGGATCTACGAGTGGGCCGACCTGGGCACGTGGGTCTACGTCTACGATCCCTCTGGCCAGACACCCACCGATGCGGCGACGTATGCCAACGATGCCGGCGGCCCATGAGACCCGCGGCCTCTTGCATCGCCCAGCAGGGAATTGTGGGCGCCCCGCCGATATGCTGAACTCCTCTTCACGGGATGGCGCCCGCCGTCCGTAAGGCCGCGTCGCCTCACGCGCGCCGTTCAACTTAGGGGGACTCATGCCTGGACTCAACCGAATCCAACTCATTGGCCGTCTGGGCTGGGATCTAGAATCCCGGACCACGACGGGCAACCGCAGCGTGGCAACCTTCCCGCTGGCGTTCGACCGCCACTGGAAGATGGACAGCGGCGAGACAAAGGAAGCGACTGACTGGTTTACGGTCGATGCCTGGGGCCGTCTGGGCGAAATCTGCCAGAAATACCTGGCCCAAGGCCGTCTGGTCTTCATCGATGGGAGAGCGCAGACCGACTGCTGGCAGGACGACAAGGGCGAGAAGCACTACCGCACGCGGGTTGTGGCCGCCAACATGCAGATCCTCGACCGCAAGCCGGATGAGCCGGAGGGCGCGGAGGCCGAGGAGGAAGCCGTCGCCGCGACCACCTGAGCCCGCACAACCTCGGCCATTGACACCACAGGGCTGTCCCGTAAGGGCCAGGCCTTTCTTTTGGGGCGAGGTTTCTCGGCGCGCGTCTCTCGGACGGGCCGCGCCTCCGGCACGACCAGGCGTCGAGGCCAGTGAGGTATCCCGGCTTCAATGTCGGCCAGCATCGCGCGACCTCGCGTGCCTTTGCGATGCGACTCTGCCTTCTGCGGCAACCCGTGCGCATTCTGCACGCGGGCGGTCGACTGTAAGGCGTGATGTGCCCTCGACCTGATCGGCTGCCCCGGATCCCTGAGGCGTGTCCCAACCAGGAGGGCGCCGGCGCGCGAACGTCCATCGAACCCGACCATTGGCGCCACAGGTGGGGCCATCCCAGACCCAACCCCCACCTGTCTCGAGGAATGGGGGCGCGAGGATCTCAGTCTTGCCTCGGTAAGCCGAAAGCAATGCGGGCCACCTTGTCAAAGCCCGGTTTTCGGGTACCATACGGGCATGCAATCCCCGAAAGCTGCTGCGAACGGGACGGGACCTCGCGCCCCGGCTATGAGCCGTTACGTGGCCTGGACGATGGGGTTGGCGCTCGTGCTGGCCACGGGTTTTGTCACGTTCGCGCCCTCCACGTGGTCGCCGGAAGTGCTGCGGACTTCGCTGGCCCGGCTTGTGCGCCCGACCAGCGCCCCTGGGGCAGCCGGCGCAGGCCTCTCGCTCAACCGTCGCATCGGCCTGGTGGCCGGCCACTTCGGAAACGACTCGGGCGCGGTGTGCGCCGACGGCCTGACCGAAGCGGCGGTCAACAAAGACATCGCCGACCGGGTGGTCACCATTCTCGAGCGGCAGGGCTATCAAGTGGACCTGCTGCAGGAGTTCGACGAGAAGCTCAAGAGCTATCGGGCGCTCGCGCTGGTCTCAGTCCATGCCGACTCGTGTGAGTTCATCAACGATCAGGCCACTGGGTTCAAGGTGGCGGCCTCTTCAGCCGGGACCGCTCCGGAGGATTCGCAGCACTTGCTCACCTGCCTGGTCTCGCGCTATGCGGCGCGCACCAGCTTGCCCTTTCATGCGGGCAGCATCACCCGCGACATGAACTCGTATCACAGCTTCAGCGAGATCGATGAAAACACCCCGGCCGCCATTATCGAAACCGGATTCCTGTATCTCGACCGCACTTTCCTCACGCAGCACGCGGACCAGGTGAGCCTGGGCATTGCCGAGGGCGTGTTGTGCTTCGTGCGCAACGAACCGCTGCAGGCCGAACCGGTGACGCCGTGAGCCAGCCCTCAGCGAACTTGAAGGACGCCGTGTCGTTGGCGGTCGAGGCGCGCGCAGCCCTGGCGCGCGGCGATCGCTCGGCTGCTCGCCGCCTGGCGTTTGCCGCGTTGCGCAGCGATCCGGCCTGTGAACTGGCCTGGATGGTCCTGGCGGCGCTGTCTTCTCCCGCGCAGCGCGCAGCCTACCTTAAGCATGCACTGGCCCTCAACCCGCACAGCCAGGCGATTCAATCGGCCCTGACGTCGCTCTTGTCACTCCCGCCGGCACCACTCAAGATGCGGGAGGAAAGCATAGCCGGCGCACCGCCCGCCTCGGCCACGCAGCCGCTGCATGTTGCGCAGCACGTGGTGCCCCTGCGCCGCTTGGCCTCGGCGACTGAGACTCGCTCGAGCAAGCCGCGCCGCCGCATCGGCTGGGGTTGGGCCGCCACGGGCGTGCTGCTCTCGTGCATGCTGGTGGCGACGGCCACCGCCTTTGCTCGGGCGGCCAGCGCCGCCCAGAACCCGATGGTCTTCGGCCAGCTCGAGAAGGACCGCGGCACGGCCACGCCGACGTTTACCGCCACCTTCACGCCGACGGTCACGCCCTCATTCACCCCGTCGCCCACGCCGACCTTCACGCCCTCGCCCACTTGGACACCGCGGCCCACCTCCACACCCCTGCCGCCTGTGAACTACGATCTGCCGCCCTCCACGGGCGGTGTACGCTGGATCGACGTCGATCTGTCCTCGCAGCGCGTGTTTGCCTACGAGGGCGATACGATCCTGCGGACCTTCATCGTCTCGACCGGCACGGCCGCCCATCCGACCGTGGTCGGCCGCTTCCGCATTTACGTCAAGTACCGCTACGACGATATGGCCGGGCCGGGGTACTACCTGCCGAACGTGCCTTACACGATGTACTTCTATCAGGGCTATTCACTGCACGGCACGTACTGGCACCACAACTTCGGCCACCCGATGAGCCATGGCTGCGTCAACATGCGTACCTCCGACGCCGGGTGGCTCTTCGATTTTGCCTCGGTGGGCACGCTGGTCAACGTCCACTACTAGGGCCTCCGGAAATGGTCGACGAAACCTCCCCGGCGCTCGGAGCGCTGCTTGCCTCGACGCCGCAGGCCGCCTCCAGCCTCTCGCGGCGCGGGTTCCTCCATCTGGCCGGCCTCGGTCTGCTCGCGGCGGCCGCGCCCGTGGGCACGCTGCGGGCCGCCCCAGCCGAGGCATGGCAGGCGCGCGTGGCCTACTCCTACGGGGTCAAGGTTCGCCGCGAGCCTCATCTCAAGGGCGAAGAACTGGCCACGCTCGGTCACGATGTCGTGCTCGACGTGCACGAGGTGGTCGTCTCCCAAGAGCCGGCCTACAACCGCATTTGGTACCGCGTAGGCGAGGCGGAGTACATTCACTCCGGCGGGTTGCAGCCCGTGGCCACACGCTTTCAGATGCCGCTCCTTTCGATTCCGCCCAACGGAGCACTGGTGGACGTGTCGGTGCCCTTCACCGATATGCGGGCCCGCCCCGGGTTTAGTGCATCGCGCACCTATCGCTACTACTACAGCTGCACCTTCTGGGTCGGCGAGATCGCTGAGGCCGAGGACGGCAAGGTCTGGTACCGTATCGACGACGACCGCTCACGTCTCAGCTACTGGGGCCTGGCGGAGCATTTCCGCCCCATCCCCGAACAGGAGATGGCGCCGATCGCCCCTGAGCTGGAGCCGGAGCGAAAGCGCCTGGAGGTTGACCTGGCTCGCCAATGGGTGGTGGCCTACCAGGATGACACCCCGGTCTTCATGAGCCGCGCCTCCGCGGGCCTCGCCATGCGCAACGGGGAATCGATGACGCCCCTCGGACGTCACTCGGTTTCCTACAAGCGGCCCTCACGGCACATGGCCGCCGGCGACTCAGCCAGCGACGGCTACGATCTGCCCGGCGTGCCATGGTGTTCGTACTTCACCACGACCGGCGTGGCCTTTCACGGCACCTACTGGCACAACGACTATGGCCGCCCGCGCTCGCACGGTTGCGTCAACCTGCCCTCCGAGGCCGCGCGCTGGATCTATCGCTGGACGATGCCGGGGGTGCCTTCCGGCGAGCACCTCGTCCAGGGTACCTCGGGCACGCGCGTCGTCGTCAGCTGACTCGCAGTGCATCCATCCCTCCTGCCTCACGGCGGGCCCGCCCCATGATTGCGGCAGCCTCGGCCTGCGCTCAAGCTTATCGCCATACCTGGACACTCGCGGGCGGGGTGCGTATACTCGGAGCCTGGCCGAGAACGCAGCTCGCGCGGACCGCGTTGAAACTGAGATCGGCCCGTGCAGAGTGCGCGCATCGGTAAGGTGAGATGTGGCCAAGCCGCTCTTCGAAGGATTGGTGTTCTCCCAGGCCGGCGAAGCGCTCACGGTCCTTGAGGTCGGTGCGGATTGGTTCTACCGTCTCAAGGATCAAGCGTTTCTTCGCCATATCCCCGCGCGGCAGGTGGACGAGTCGGTGCTGCGCACGATCTGGGGCATGATGCGCGGCCACGAACTGGAAATCGCCGAGCAGGCCATGAAGATGCTTGGGCAGGCGGACGTGTTCTCGGCCGCGGTGATGAAGAGCCGCCTTGAACACCCGGAGGCCCATCTGGCAGAGGTCCTGGAACACGGCCTGCCCGAAGAAACGCGCCTGTGGATGGGCCTGATGGGTTTCCGAGTGATTGTCGACTTCCACGGCGAGGTGGTGCGGGTCGATCAACCTTCTGCCCCGGCTGAGGGCGAAGGGTAGCCGCCTGCCCGTGGGATCGCCACGGACATGCGGTTCGGAACGAACACGCGAGGGGCTATGGACTCAAGCATTATCGACGTGAGCGAGGCGACCTTCGAATACGAGGTGATTGCCCACTCCAACCAGGTTCCGGTGGTCGTGGATTTCTGGGCGCCTTGGTGCGGCCCGTGCCGCACGCTCGGACCGATGCTGGAGAGACTGGCGCGTGAAGCCAACGGCGCCTTCCGCCTGGCCAAGGTCAACGTGGATGAGAACCCGCGCTTGGCAACGCGTTTCGGCGTGCAGGGAATCCCGGCGGTCAAGGCCTTCAAGGGCGGGCAGGAGGTTGCGCAATTCGTCGGCGCCCAGCCGGAGAGCATGGTTCAGCGCTTCGTGCGCGAGCTGGCGCCGCGCGCTGCTGACCGCGCGCTGGTCGAGGCACGCGGCTTTCTCATGGCGCGCCACTGGCCTGAGGCGGAGGAGGCTGCACGACGCGCGCTGACCGACGACCCGGCCTCGAGCGCGGCCGCCTTGTGCCTGGTCAAGGCGCTGCTCGCCCAAGGCAAGGGGGCGCCCGCCCTGGAGGTGATGGACGCCTTTCCCGGCGGCAACGAGGTGGTCGCCGCCGAGCGGCTGCGGCCGCTGGCCCAACTGATGCTGCGTGCGGCCGAGGCCTTGCCCGCAAGTGGTGACCCGGCAGAGGCCGAATACCTGCAAAGCGTGCGGCTCATCCCGCGCGGGAATTTTGCGGGCGCGCTCGACGGCTTGCTGGATGTGCTGCGGCGCGACAAGCACTACGCACAAGATCAGGCGCGCCAGGTGTTCCTCGCCGTGCTCGAACTCATCGGCGAGGAGGATCCCCTGACCCGCGCCTACCGCGATGAATTGGCCTCGGTCCTCTTCTGAAGTATCCCGCCGCGGATGGCGAAACAACAAGCCGCCGGCGAACTGCGTGTTCGCCGGCGGCTCTATTCTCTTCGTGTGCGCGCTGCGTGCCTGACTGAGGGTCAGATCATCCGCGGTAGATGACCGCTCGGATCACGGCCCCGCTTCCGTCTCCATCTGGATCGTGCCCCAGGTCATCGGGTTGGTGAGCACACGCTTCGGATCGGACGACACCATGCTTTGCTGCTTGCTGGTGCCGCTCGAGTCGTTGTCGCTGACCGAGAAGGCGAAGCCGTATTCCTCGCCGCCGGTGGGCGTGATGCTAAAGATCGTCCACGGGATCTTGGCTTCGATCTGATAGCCCACAAAACCGGGGGCCGAGATCTGCACGGCCTTGATCGTGGCCACCGGCTTGAGGCCGGCCTTGTCGGTCGGGAACCACAGATAAGCTTCCGGTTCCTGGCCAGACCCCACCAGGAAGCCGCCCGAGACGCCCAACTGGAAGTCGTCGCCGCTGAGCGAGGCGGTGCAGTAGTCGCTCTTGAGCGCGGTGTCGAACAAGATCTCCAGGCTGTCGCCGTGGTACATATTGGAGCCGCTCGATTCCTGGACGTAGTTGTTGTCGCGCACCTTGGCTGCCAGGTACAGGTAGCTGCCGTCCCACTTGAAGTGGTAGGTGGCCGACAGGTCCGCCTCGTTATCCCATTGCGACTTGCCAAAGACCACACTCGTCGCGCTGTACTTGAGCGTGGTGGGCCACTCTTCGGCGAAGCTGTCGAAGTACCCGTCAATGGCCGGCGGGTTGGTCGTCCAGTACGCCTCGACCATGCCGCCGTTGCCGTCCGGCCGGCGAACCGGCGAGGGGACGACGCATGCCGGAACCACCGGAGGCGGCGTGCCGGCGTAAATCTTCACCCAAATGGCGGTCGTGCCGCCGGTGCCCACGCCGAAGCGCGTGCCGGCCGGCGTGCTCAACTTCCAGAAGCCCTGGTAGCTGCCGACCGTCGAAGGCGCCGTCATAGCCACCGAGATGGTGACCGTCGCGCCCGGAGCCACCGATGCGGTGAGCGGCACCGAGGCCGGCGCGCCCATCTGGCTGCCGCTGTCAAAGACCAGCGAGTAGCCGGTGGTCCAGGTGCACGTGCCGACGTTCTTCAGCGTCCAGGTCTTGGTGAACGCTGCGCCAGGAGTGATCGAGGTTCCATCCGGTACCGTCTCGCTGACGAAGTCGGCCAGATGAGTGCCGGTGCAGGCAGCCGAGGTGGCTGTCGCAGCGACCGTCGACGGCGTGGTCGGCCCCGCCGGCACGGTCGAGGTCGGCGGGATCATGAACAGCGCCGTCAAGGTCATGTTCGGCGTCGGAAACACGAAGGGGGTCGGCGTTGGCGCGAGGGGCAGCGTGCAGCCCACCGTAAGCACCAGCAGGGCGACCAGCCCTACGAGCGGCTTGCGCGTAAACGACTTCATCTTTGGCTTCCTCCTTCCGCGGATGGCCTGCGCGACGAGCGGCGCGCGCACGTTGCACGCCCCCGGGCATACGGCCCGCCAGTTAGCCTGGCTGGGTCATTACGGATATCCCTCGGGTTGCGCCTTGTAGGGCGGGTGGGAGTTGAACCCACACGGGGGGCTGCCCCGAGGGATTTTAAGTCCCCTGCGTCTGCCAATTTCGCCACCGCCCCAATTAGCCCATTATATATCCGAGATTGCTCCCGGACCTTCGGCCGATGGGCGGCGCCACCCGCCATGCGTCCCAGGGAAGGGGACGTCCTCGGTCCCCGCCTTGTTCCGTTGCAGGATGTGTGCCGGAGGTGCGGCGTGTGCTTGAGGCAGGTGTTTGCGCCGCTTCCCCCCCGGCGGTGGGCCTAACTCTCGGTTTCTGTCGGCAACAGGACGCGCACCGTTGTCCCAGATCCCGGCTCGCTCTGCACCTCGATCTCTCCACCGTGCGCGCCGATAATCTGCTGGGCAATGGCCAACCC
>JAPLGX010000465.1 GCA_026389925.1 Chloroflexota bacterium | reverse complement strand
CGTCACCGCCCACCAGCGTATCACCAACTTCTGCCGCACCTGCCAGCCGGGCGGCCTCATCCGCGGCATGTGACCCGGGTGCTTCATTCAATGAAGAGAGGGTCGGGGGGCGTCCCGCGCCCGCGAGCGCGTTGACCCTAGGCACGCTGTTGCCCATGCCACCGCGAAGGGCGCTGGCCGGAGGTTCCCGCCGTGCTATAGGACTATCGCCGTCGCCGCCGCACGGCCCGGCACCTCATGTGCAGCATGGTGCCATGGAAGGAAACGGGAGCGGCATGCCGCTCCCGTCGGTTCATCCCATGAGGTGTGGTCACTGCGCAAACAGCTCGGGATGGATCAGGCGCGCCAATTGCTCCAACCCGTCGACCATTCGCGGCCCGGGGCGGCTGACCAGATTGTCGTCAAATGGATGCACCGACTTCTGCTTGATGGCCGTCATCGTCCCCCAGCCGGCGCGTGCACTCACCCCCTCGACCGTCGTGCCGTAGGCCGTGTCGCCCAGCAGAATGACCTGCGGGTCCTGTCTCACCAGCTCCTCCGAGCTGATCTTGGCGAACTGGCTCGAGAGCACCGCCCCCACATTCGTCCCGCCCGCAGCCCGAATCAGGAGGTCAAGGAAGGTCCCCGGCCCGGAGGTCCAGGGTTTGGTCGGGTCGGTCCCATCCAATTCGTAGAACACGCGCGGCGAGCTCGTGGCCGCGCTGAGCTTCTGGCCGACCGCGGTCACACGGTCGCGCAGTTCGTCCGCCAGACCTTTCGCCTCCGCGTCGCGGCCACACAAGGTGCCCAATACCTGGATATTGGAATACAGCCCCTCGAAGTCCTTGGGGTTGGTCACGACGAACACGGTCAATCCCAGGCCGCGCAGCGTCTCCACCTGATCCGGCGCAGTAATCTCCGCCGCGAGAATCACGTCCGGCTCGAGGGCCACCACGGCTTCGGTGTTCAACTTGCCCATACCGGTGGCAATCGAGGGCAGTTCCTTGGCGGCCTCGGGGTAGTCGGAGAACTCGTCGCGCCCGACCATCTGCCCGCCCGCGTCAATGGCGAAGAGGATCTCGGTGTTGGAGGGTGCGAGCGAAACGATGCGTTGCGCGGGGCCGGCCAGGCGGATGGTCTGCCCGGCGCCGTCGACGGCCTCGACCGTGGGAGCAGGGGGCAGGGTGGGAGTGGCCGGCGCGACCGGGGGGGCCGCTGGGGTGGACGCGGCCGGTGTGGCCGGC
Organism: Chloroflexota bacterium; assembly: GCA_026389925.1. Taxonomy (GTDB): domain Bacteria; phylum Chloroflexota; class Anaerolineae; order Anaerolineales; family RBG-16-64-43; genus RBG-16-64-43. The sequence goes on along the minus strand of JAPLGX010000465.1, from coordinate 4,331 downwards.
GCACCGCAGGCGCTCAGCGCGAGGCCCAATGCGACAACGAGCGAAACACGACGAATGGTGATGTGCAACATGCGTATCCTCCGTGAAGCGGGTGTCGGTCTTCCGATCGACATGCGCCTCGGACGGTCGGGACGAAAACGCCCCTGTCGATGGACAGGGGCGCAGCAGGGCGAGCCGAAGCTCGGTTCCCGTCCCCTTCCGGCGAGGTATTTGGGAACGCGACCGAGGCGGGCGACCTGGCTTGCCTGGGGCACACCGCCCCGGGCTCACAGTTGCGCGGCAGCGCCGGACTTGCACCGGCTTCGCCTTTGATCCCTCCCATCCGGGGGAACAGGGAACCTCGGCCGCAGACTTAAGTTGTGCGCTGATTATACACCCGTGGCGGCCGATGAGGCTACGCACCTCCGCTCGATGTAGAATCGGGAGAGTGGAGGCCGCATGGCGAGAGCGCTGATTGAGAACGTAGACATCGTCACCCTTGACCCTCACGGAACAGTGCTGCGCGACAGTTGCCTGGCCGTCGAGGGCGAGAAGATCGTGGGTGTGGGCCAGGCGCCGCCCGGCTTCATCCCCGATGAACGCCTCGACGGCCACAACCACCTGGCCATGCCGGCGCTGTTCAACGCCCACTGCCACGCCGCCATGACGTATGAGCGCGGCTGGGCGGAGGACCTGCCCTTCGCGCGCTGGCTTAACGAGAAGATCTGGGTGGCGGAATCGGCGTTGCGCGACGAGGATGTGTACTGGGGCGCCGCACTCGCCGCCTGCGAGATGTTTCGCGGCGGCGTGGCCGGGTTCAACGACCACTACTTCTTCATGGACCGCGTGGCGGAGGTTGTCGAGCAATCCGGAATGAAGGCGGCCCTGGCCTGGTGCGTCTTCGGCATCGGCGACGATAGAGAAATCGGCGCCAACCTGGAGGGGACACTGCGCTTCATCGAGCGTTGGAGCGGCCGCGCGCAGGGCCGCCTGCGCCTCTTCCTCGGCCCGCACTCACCGTACATCTGCCCGCCGGAATTCCTGCGACGGATTGCGGAGCTCGCGCACGAGCGGAGCCTGGGCATCCATCTCCATCTTTCTGAATCCGAGGAGCAGGTCGAGAATTCACTGCGCGCCAACGGCTTGAGTCCGGTGGCGCATCTGGATCGTCTGGGTATTCTGCAGGCCCCGGGTGGCTGCATCGCCGCGCACTGCCTGTGCGTTTCGGATGAGGATCTCGAACTCCTCGCCCAGCGCGAGGTCACCGTGGCGCACACCCCCATCACTTATATGAAGCTGGCCATGGGCGTCCCGGACCTTTCGCGGTTTGCGCGCCACAAGGTGACGGTGGCCATCGGCACCGACGGCCCGGCCTCCAACGGTGATCTGGACATGTTCGCCGCGCTGCGCCAGACGGCCATCTTGCAGAAGCATGTCCAGCGCGATCCGCAGGCCATGCCGGGCGATGCCGTGCTGCGCATGGCCACCCAGGCCGGCGCGCGTGGCATGGGCTTCCCAGGCTCGGGCGTCCTGGCCGAAGGCGCCTCGGCCGACATCGCCCTCGTGAATATGGATCAGCCGCACCTTCTCCCGCGCCATGACGTCGTGGCCAACCTGGTGCACTCGGCCAAAGCCGCGGACGTGAGCGACCTCATGGTCAATGGGTGCTGGCTCATGCGTAAGCGCGAGCTGCTCACGCTGGATGAGGAGAAGATCAAATTCGAGGCTGCGCGCGGGGCGTCGCGCCTCGTCTCGCAGAACATGCACCGCGTGCGCCAGTACGGGGCCTAGCGTGCGCGAGTCTTCTCGAACGGAATCGGGGTATTGGACCCAACATGCCTGAGCCGGACCTGACCGTGGTAGGCGGTGGATTGGCGGGCTGCGAGGCAGCCTGGCAGGCGGCCGAGCGCGGGCTGCGCGTCCGTCTGTTCGAGATGCGCCCAACACGCTCGACCGGCGCGCATACCGGCGACCGCCTGGCCGAGCTCGTGTGCTCCAACTCGCTCGGCTCGCTGCAGACCAACCGCGCCGGCGGCATGCTCAAGGCGGAACTCGAGCGCCTAGGCAGCCTGTTGCTGGAGGTAGCCGTCGAGAGCGCCGTCCCCGCCGGCGCCGCGCTGGCGGTCGACCGGCAGGTCTTCGCCCAGGCCGTCACCGATCGCCTGGCAGCCCACCCGCGCATTGAGATCGTGCGCGAGGAAGTGACGGGGGTTCCCCGCGGCCTTGCCATCCTGGCCTCGGGTCCGCTGACATCCCCCGCACTGGCCCAGGCCCTTGCCGCCTTCACCGGCACGGATCACTTGTACTTCTTTGACGCCATCGCGCCCATTGTCAGCGCCGATTCAGTCGACATGCGCATTGCTTTCCGCCAATCGCGCGGGGGAGAGGCGGATGACTACCTCAACTGCCCGCTCGATCGCGGCCAATACCAAGCGCTGGTTTGGGCGCTGCGTTCTGCCGAGCGCACCCCGCTGCGCGAGTTCGAGCAGACCATTGCCCAGGGCGTGCGCGCAGGCGCCGCGGCCTTCTTCGAAGGATGCCTGCCCGTCGAAATCATCGCCGAGCGCGGCGCGCAGACGCTGGCCTACGGCCCGCTGCGCCCGGTCGGGTTGAACGACCCGCGGACCGGTCTGCGCGCGCATGCCGTCGTCCAGTTGCGCCAGGAAGACCGCCACGCAACGCTCTACAACCTGGTCGGGTTCCAGACCAACTTGCGGGTCGATGAACAGCAGCGCGTGTTCCGTATGATTCCCGGCCTGGAGCGCGCGCACTTCGTGCGCTACGGGCAAATGCACCGCAACACCTTTGTCAACGCGCCACGCGTGCTTCTGCCCACGCTGCAAACCCGCGCGCGGGCGGACCTCCTCCTGGCCGGACAGATCACGGGGGTGGAGGGCTACATGGGCAACGTGGCCACCGGCCTCCTGGCGGGGTGGAATGCCGCGCGTCTTGCGCGCGGGCGCGCGCCGCTGTGCCTGCCGGCGACGACGATACTCGGCGCGCTGTGCGGGTACATCGCGACCGCCGAGGAGAAGCACTTTCAACCGATGAAGTCGAACTTTGGCATCCTGCCGCCGCTCGAGGCGCGCCCGCGCGGCCGGCTCGAGCGCGGCCAGGCCTATGCCGATCGTGGCCTGCGCGACCTGGAGGCATTCCTTGCCGCTGCGAAGGACGACTAGCCGGCGCATCCTCGCGCTGCAGCCTGGCCTCATCGCCGCAGCCATGCTCCTCGCCTGGGCGCTCGGCGCGTGTCGCATGCTGCCTGCCTCTCCCGCCGCTCCCACCCCCTTCGATGGGCAACGCGCGGTCGACATCGTCCGCGCCCAACTCGCCTTCGGCCCGCGCGTCACCGGCTCGCCGGCCAATGATCAGGCGGCCGAGTGGATCGTCAGCGAACTTCGTGCCCAAGGTTGGCAGGCGGATCTCCAGCCGTCGGACTATCACGGAACGCCAGTCCGCAACATCTGGGCGCGGCGCGGCAGCGGCCCGGCAATCCTCCTCGGCGCCCACTGGGATTCGCGCCGGCGTGCGGATCGCGACCCACAGCGGCCGGAGGCACCCGTTCCGGGCGCCAACGACGGCGCCTCGGGTGCCGCGGTATTGCTTGAGCTGGCGCGGGCGCTGGATCTCGATTGGAGCACGCGCCAGGTGTGGCTGGTTTTCTTCGACGCGGAAGACAACGGCGGTTTGGATGGCTGGGAGTGGATTGTCGGGTCGACGCTTTTTGCGCGCTCGCTGGCGGAGGCCGAGGCGCGCGGCGAGCTCGACCTCGCGCGCGATGTGCAGGCGGCGGTCATCGTCGACATGGTCGGCGACTTCGATCAGCGCTTCCCGCTTGAACGCAATTCGGACCCGGCGCTGCAGCAGGTGTTGTGGGCGCAGGCCGCCGCCCTGGGCTACGGCGCGCAATTCGTGAGCGAGCCTGGGCAGGCGATTCTCGACGACCATTTGCCCTTCTGCTCGCTCGGGCTGCCGGCCGTCGATATCATCGACCTCGATTACCCGTACTGGCACACGACTGCAGATACGCTCGACAAAGTGAGCGCCGAGAGCCTCGAGCGGGTGGGGCGCACGCTCGAAGCGTGGCTAGAGGGCGGCGCGCCGCTCGCGCCGAGCGCCGGGCCCTAACATGCTACAAACCGAGCAGCTTGTCAGACCCACCCCTTCGCAGGCGGATCGCCTCTGGCGGTGAGCCCGAGTATTGCGCTTTTCTCGAATCGGAGGATAATCGCGACCTAGGGCACAACAGAATGAAGAACGCCCCGGGACAAGGCAGGGATTCGGATCCGGCCGAGCCCCGGAGCGGTGGGCGCGGGCGTGCCGCCATTCAGCATGGGGAACACCGCCATCTT
>JAPLGX010000329.1 GCA_026389925.1 Chloroflexota bacterium | reverse complement strand
CTGCGCCAGGAGATCGCGCGGCTCAACGAGTTGGCCGATGAGTTTCTCGACCTGGCCCGCCTGGAAGCGGGACGCGCTCGGTTTCAACCCACCCGCTTCTCGCTCACCCCGCTCCTCGCCGAATGTGCGGAAATCGTCATGCCTCTGATGCACGGCAACGGGCTCAAGTTCGTTCGCCAATTGGACCCGGAAGGTTTAGACCTGTTCGCCGACCGCGTGCGCATCAAGCAGGTCGTGCTCAACCTGCTGAGCAACGCCGTCAAGTACAACTCGCCGGGAGGGCAGGTGACCCTGCGCGCCCGGCGCAATGCGGGCGCGCCTCAAGGCGATGGCCAGAGCTGCTGCATCGAAGTGGCCGACACTGGGCCGGGAATCGCCCCCGAGAGCCAGCCGCACATTTTCGAACGGTTCTACCGGGCGAAGGAAGGCGAACAACGCGCTCAGGGAACCGGGCTGGGGCTGTACATCGCCCGGCACATTGTGGAAAGCCACCGGGGACGGATTGAGGTCGAAAGCCGTCCGGGCCAGGGATCGGAGTTCAGGGTCGTTCTTCCGCTGGCGAACGTCGCCGGCCGCCTGCCCGGTTGACTGCCCCGCGTTCGACCCGGCCTTCCACTCTCGACCACGCGGCCCCCGCACCCGGGGGCCGTTCGAATCAGGATCCGATCTCCGCAGGGAGGACCTTCTCGACCGCCCAGCCCCCTGCACGCAGCACGGCCGGCGGAACCGTTTCGTCCTCGGGGCGGATGAGTAAGGGGCTCTCACCTCGCAGCGCGTCGAGCACGTCGCCCATGCCGTCCACGAGCACGACCGGCACGCCGAGTTCGCGGGCGAGGCGCAATGGGGAGACATCATCCAGGCTCACAACCAGCGGATGATCGAACATGAGGCGAGGCAGAATGACGGCTTCGCCCAACTCTCTCGCGCGCAGCGCGCCTAGGACCTCTTGGCCCATCATCAAACCGGCCACGGTCACCGTTGGGCCCATACGTTCGTTGGGGACGACCACCACCTCAAGCTGCGTCCCTGCCCGCTCGTTGAAGTCTTCCGTCATGCGCTGCAAGGTCGGGGCAAAAAGAGGCGCGGTCACGAGCGTGGCCCGCCGCCCGCGCAGCCCGGCCGTGTGCGCCGCCAGTGTCTCACGCACTCCAGCCCACTCGTCGAGCACGGCACGCACCATGCCCAAGCCGTTTTCGCGCAAGTCGAGGTTCTCGTACTCCGTGGCGGGGGGCACCCTCAGGCCGGTGACCAGGTACCACTCATCCGTGAGAAAGGCGAAGCGCGAGCCGAGCCGCCCGCCCAAGCGCCTCTGCCAGGCCTCGACCTGATGCACGACCTCCAGGCATTCGGCTGCGCTGAACGCCCGCCGTCCGTACTTGTGGTGGCGCGTGAGCCCCACCGGCACCACGCTGCACGACCGCACCCACGGGAAGAGCCCGGACAGGTCATCCAGCGACCGATCGAGATGCGGGCCGTCGTTCAGCTCGGGCGTCAGCACGATCTGAGTGTGCGTTTCGATGTGCGCCTCCGCCAACCGCCGCAGCTGATCGAGGACGTCGGGTGCGGCCGGGTTCGAGAGGCACGCCCGGCGCACCGCCACGTCGGTGGCGTGCACCGAGACGTAGAGCGGGGATAGGCGCTGCTCAAGGATGCGGCTCCAATCGTGGGGCGACAAGTTGGTGAGCGTGACGAAATGGCCAAACAGGAATGAATAGCGGTAATCGTCATCCTTGATGTACAGCGTACGCCGCATGCGCGGCGGGGTCTGCAAGACAAAACAGAAGGGACATAGATTGTTGCAGCGGCGGATGTCGGTATCGAATGTGGGATGCTCGAACTCGATCCCCAGTGCCTCACCTGCCCGGCGCGCCACGCCCGCCTGCCTCTCTTCCTCGCCGCGCATCCAATCGACCTCGACGCGGTCTTCGGCCGCATAGAATTGCACATCGATCACATCCTCAACCGCCTGGCCATTCACGCGCAGGATCTGATCACCCGGGCGCAGCCCCAGACGGGCGCCCAGGCTGCCGGGCTCGACCGCAACGACGCGGCCTCCATTCTCTGCCGGCCGGGAAGCGTCACTCATTCGTCGCTTCCCGCGGTGGGAGGATGTCGCTTGAAGTTGGGCATGAGCAAGGATGCGTGAGGAGTGTGGCGCGCGGGAGGCCGTTCATCCGGC
>JAPLGX010000379.1 GCA_026389925.1 Chloroflexota bacterium | reverse complement strand
CTGTTAACCCTCTGCCACTCGGTGCGCCTACCTGGATGACCCCGAGCCCTGCATCTGTGTTTACGGTACGAGATCTCAGTACTATCGTCTGGTTTCATCTACTGGAGCGCTGGCACCCCGACCCGAGTGATCGGACTTCGCCGACACCCCCCCCTCAGCTTACCTTGGATGACGTCTCCGGCTGTTTCTCTAGCGGCCACCGCAACTTCATTTCGGACGACCGATTCTTCCAGTTGTGCCGAAAGGTCGCCCAAGTACAAAACCCAGCCTCCGTCGACCAGCGATTCGACACGCTCCAGGGAACACTGCCGAATCTCCAGTCCGCTCGTCAAAGCGCCAGCCTCTTCAACAAATCGCTGGTTCGTACCACGGCTGAAGACCTACTCCTCAATACGCTCAGCCTAGCGATCTACTCTGCCGCACTGAGGCATACGGGGGCCGAGGCGGGTGATGTGGCCTACTTCTACAAGCGTGGACCCCACCAGACGGCTTCCATCTTCCTGTTTGATACTGACGACTTCGGCAACGGGACAGCTGATCTGGCGGCAGAGACCTTCCACGTATCCGCGGTCGAGCGAATCCTCACTGCCAGACAGAGGGCTCTTGGAGGTCATCCGGATCCGCTTCCCAGCACGGACTTCGCGTCCTGCCTTGAGGACGCCCTACAAGAGTGCGACAGTAGCCATGCATCGCATATGGCGTACTATGACGTAAGGCACCCATCGGCCTGCTTTGACGCATTGCGCGGTGCATGTGAAGGCGAAAGACACATTGCGGGCGCCGCGATGGACTTCATGCGGACAAGACTTGGCCTCCGCTCTTTCGACCACAGCATTCCACTCCAGGCATGTCCGGAGTTTCTTGCATACGTCAGCCAGTATCCCTGTTATGCTGGTGCCGCGTTGGTGCCGTCACCCACATACCCGTCGTTCCAGGCCCTCGAGTCAGCGATGGGCTTCTGTGTCGACGGGTGCATCAACTGCGTAGTGTCTCCAGAGCAGAACTTAAGGGGCGTGCTCACAGCGAAAGACACTGTGAGCAAGTTGCTCCTCGATGCGGCATACAGATTTGTAGTCTGTGAGGCTGCAGGCTCGACGGGCAATCTCTGCTATCCGGGGACCAGCACAGGCCGAACTGAGAACTGGGATGACCTGGCCCTGTGCCTAGGCGCGGCAATGGCACAATCCCCTGCCGGCGCCGCACCCATGGCAGTCGAACTGGACACACCACGAGGTAGCGTAACTGTCACGGTCCTGGTTGCCGCCGCGCCGGGCCCGTGGAGCATCGTCTTCAGACCCAATTGGGATGAAGCGGGAGTTCCCGGGCCGCGAGTACGACCCCGCATGGTGTTCTAGGTGGTCGCACAGTACAGTGCATTTGACCGGCCTCCAACAAGTGTACGGGGAGTGTAGGCGTGCCCAACGTGACGTGGCAGGAACCTCAGGTCCTGGTCGATCTCCTGGCGATAAACCTACTGGCAGAACGCAATGGGATGTCCTTGCCCGGCGCGAAGGAAGTTGCCTTTGTCTCGCCTTGGCTCTCTGACGTGGAGATCCTGATGCGGCCCGGCGTGTGGCATCAACAACTTACGGTCGGGGCTACAGACGGTCAGTACTCACTTGGCTCGCTCATGACCGACTTCAACGCACGAGGGTGGCTCGTA
>JAPLGX010000129.1 GCA_026389925.1 Chloroflexota bacterium | reverse complement strand
ATCAGGGGCATGTAGCCGCCGCGCTCCAACATCGCATGCGCCTCATCGGGCGCAAAGGGGCCGGCCCAATCCGCGCTCTGCGCCAGGAAGACAGGCTGTGCGAGCGACTGAGCCAGATCGCGGGTGAATATTGGCCATCGCTCGAGGTCGCTGAGGGCGGCTTCCGCAATCGTCTGGAATTCCTTCGGCAGGTAGGCCCCGGCCCGCGACCCCAGAGAGTAGACCAGGCGCGGGCGGCCGCGCGAGGCGGAGTGACGCCGTGGGGCGGGCTCACGATTCCCGGTCGCCCAAGAACGAGCAGATGATTGCGAATCGTCGCCGGGGTCAGCTTGAGCTCGCGGCCAAGCTCGGCGGCGGTCGCCTTCCCGCGGCGGGCAAGTATCTCGATGATCTTCTTCCTCTTGGGGTGCATTTGTCCGAATTCTTGATTCTCACTCCGAATTTGTCAATCCGACACCTTAAATAACCCCATTCCTTGACACTCTCCATGCGGGCGGTATAATTCTCGGCGATCTCCGGCCCGCCGAGCCCGGCCTGTATTGGCACATCCCGCAGACGGTCCATCTGCCAAGCCCGAGGCACTCACCTGGGATGACTCTTACATGCTGGCCCAGGCGCTGGCGCGCGAGCATCCGCATGCCGATCTGGCATCGCTTGGGCTGGAGACCATCTACCGGTGGGTCTTGGCCCTGCCGGAATTCGCTGACGACCCGGCGCTGGCCAACGACGAAATACTGTTGAGCATTGTCGGCGTCTGGTATGAGGAGAGCGACAGTCGATGAGCGAAGGGCCCAACGTCTCCAGCACTCCCATCCCCCCTGAGCTGCAAGGCAAAGTGACCATCACCTCTCTCGACAAGATCTACAACTGGGGCCGCCGCAATTCCATCTGGCCGATGTTCTTCGGGCTGGCCTGCTGCGCCATTGAGATGATCTGCACGGCGGCCAGCCGCTTCGACCTCTCACGATTCGGGATGGAGATTATGCGCCCCAGCCCGCGTCAAGCGGACCTGCTGATTGTCTCGGGGACGGTCACTAAGAAGATGGCGCCGCAGATCGTGCGCCTGTACGACCAGATGGCCGAGCCGAAATACGTTCTGGCCATGGGCGCCTGCGCCTCCGGCGGCGGACCTTTCAAAGAAGGCTACAACGTTGTGCCGGGAATCGACCAGTTCATCCCGGTGGATGTTTATGTACCCGGTTGTCCTCCCACGCCCCAGGCGCTGCTGCACGGGCTGATTCGCCTTCAGGAAAAGATTGACGGCCAATCGCTGCGCGAGGTGGCGTGGTACCGGCGCGAGACGGTAGCCGAAGTGCCGCTGCCGCTGCTGGGGCCCGACCTCATCAACCCGGCCCAGGCCGGCCTGTTGCGCGAACGCGCGGCGCAGGCATCCGCCCAGGGCGGCGCGGCGTCTCCGACGCTTCCCTCATCCTAGCCGCCGAGGCCCTCGATGACATCTACGCCCGCCACAACGTTGGAGCAAGAGATCGAAGCGCGTCTGGGCGACGCGCTGGTGCGCGAGACGCGCCCGGGCTACGCGGGCTACCGCGTGGAGGCGGCGCGCCTGGTCGAGGCCGCCCGCACGCTGCGCGATGATTTCCACTACGACTACCTCTCGTGCGTGACCGGAGTGGACCAGCTGCCGGAGGGCAAGCTGGAGGTGGTCTACCACCTGTTCCGCACTCGAGGCGGGGGGGCTTGGGTATTGCACACGCTCGTGCCGCGCGACGACCCTCACCTGCCCTCGCTCGTGCCGCTCTTCCCCGGTGCGGAGCTCCAAGAGCGCGAAGCCTACGACATGTACGGCATCCGCTTCGACGGGCACCCGGATCTGCGGCGCATCTTGATGTGGGAGGGCTTTGCCGGTTGGCCCATGCGCAAGGATTGGAAAGAGGCGTTCTACGAGCAGGAGGGCAAGCCCTTCGAGGCGCGTTGGCCGGGCGGGCGCGCACGGC
>JAPLGX010000276.1 GCA_026389925.1 Chloroflexota bacterium | reverse complement strand
GTCAACAGGCGTCGAGTTCTCGGTGAGTTTCACTTCGGGGTATTCTTCCCTCGCAGTCAACGCGATACGTGCTCCATCTACCGAGGAGTCCTGCGGCCGGGTGATGCGCAGCAGGTAAAGCTTGCCTCGCGAATGCCACTGCGGATCGAACATGAGGGAGAGCCAGCCTCCGTGGGGAAGGTCGGCGTTCGCGACGATCGCCCGCGCCAGATCAATGTCCGCGGCCGGGTCTCTTGCAACGAAGGACGTCTGCCCATCGGCAGGCAATCCGGCTCCGTCCACCCACACGCGGATTTCTGTCATTCCGTCGCATTCGGGGACAAGTTCCTGCAAGAGGCCCGTTGTTGTCGATATCGGGGAAGAGAACCGGTTGTTGGACGCCCAGTTCTTGTAGGCTGGTAGGTAGCACAAGCCGGATTGGTAGAATGCCGTGCCACATACAACGTAGTAGGACAAGGCAAGCCCTGCAGCAAAGAAGGCCAGGGTCGCTACAACCAGGCTGGTGGCGAGGGCGGATGCCTGCCGAAACGGCTTCAGCCGGAGAATCCCGATCAACGCCAGCGCAAGCAGGGGAGCGATTGGTGCGAAGTACCTGCCCTGAAGGCCCTCGACATAGTCTGCTCCCACGGGGGTCGCGGCCATGTACATTGCGAGAGAGGTGCCCAGCACACACACAGCAAAGGTGACCAGGAGCGCCCACCTCGTGCGCGTGGGGATGGGGCCGTGGGATGAATCCGCCCACCAGGCCCCGAAGGCCGCTGCCCCGAAGGACACATACGCTGCAACGGGCACCAATCCATACCCGTAGCCATACTCGCCCACCCATTGGCTGATGTACTTCGGGCCGCTTCTCCAGAGGTCATTGAGGAGCGAGGCCAGGACTCGGATTGGATTCGTGGCGAGATAGGCAAGTTGGCTCGAGGCGCTGCCTTCTGAGCCTGAGTATCCGAGCATGATCCAGCCCCCCACCTCGATCATCCCCAGAGTGAGCATGATCACTGCCAGCAACAGCCATCCGCCACGCATTCTGAAGCGCGACGGATGCAGTAGCAGTAGAGGCAGGAGCGCCAGAAGGGCCATGTTCCCCTTCGCCCAGAAGAGAAGGGATGAGAGCGCCACCAGGCCCAGCAATCTTCGCCAGCCGACATCTTGACACGCGGAGGCCGATAGGCTGCCAGCGATGAATAAGAGGGCCGCGCCATTGGAGACGGGATCGGCATTGATGGTTGCCGCTTGGTACACCGCTGTGGGGGCAAGTGCGGCGATGGCCAGAATCCATTTTCCGAAGGGGGCAAGCCGCACTGCCATCCACGCTAGGAGAGTGTAGGCCGCCAAGCCCGCAAGACGGCTGGCGTAGAAGACCGTCAGCGCTGACAGGCTGTACTTCAGGCCCAGATAGCGCATGACAAGGGCATAGGGAAAGAGCACAACCGGTGAGTAGTTGGAGCGAGTGACAGCCCCGGCGTACAGGTACCCCTGGCTGTCGATGGGCTCGGCGCCGTATTGTTCCCAGACGCGGGTGTCCGCGGGATGCACGATCAACTGACGTCTGTACGAGAGGTTCCAGTAGATGGCAGGATACGGAAGTTCGTGCCGCGAGACCTCGTTGGGAATGAAGTGGAGGTGGGCGAGATCCCAGACCCTGATCAAATGAGTCT
>JAPLGX010000142.1 GCA_026389925.1 Chloroflexota bacterium | reverse complement strand
ACCACTGGCACAATGGCGGTCTCGCTCGAGAGCGTGTCGAAACCTGCGTTGCGTAGGCCGCCCAGGAAGAGTTGGGTGTTCTCGCGCAGGCGGGCGATGCGCTCCGGCTCGTCGAGGATCACGCGAAAGGCCTCCAGCGCGGCTGCAGCTTGTGCGGGGGGCAGCGCCGCCGAGAAGATGTAGGCGCGCGAGGCATGCCGCAGGTAGTCAATCATGTCCTTGGGGCCGGCCACGTACCCGCCCACCGAGGGAATGGTCTTCGAGAGCGTGCCCATCTTGATGTCCACCACGTCCCCCAGGCCGAAGTGCTCTTCGATGCCGCGCCCCTGCGCCCCCAGCACGCCCAGCGAGTGCGCTTCGTCCACCATCAGCCAGGCCTTGTGCTTTCGGCACAACTCGCCCACCGCCGGCAGGTCGATGATGTCGCCGTCCATGCTGAAGACCGCATCCACGACGACCAGCTTGCCCACGCCACTGCCGGCGCGCACCAGCAGCCGCTCGAGGTCCTGCATGTCGTTGTGCCGGAAGCGCCAGAACTCGGCGCCCGAAAGCAGACAGCCGTCGACGATTGAGGCGTGATTGAGCTTGTCGCAGATCACCACATCGTGCCGGCCGACCAGCGTCGAGATGACCGAAAGGTTGGTGGCATAGCCCGAGGAGTAGGTGATGGCCGCCTGGGCGTGTTTGAAGTCAGCGATTGTCTCTTCCAGCTCGACGTGCAAGGTGAGCGTCCCGGCCAGCATGCGCACGCCGTGCGTCCCGGTGCCGTACTTCTCCACGGCGGCCCGCGCGGCAGCGCCGATGCGCGGGTGGCCCAAGAGGCCCAGGTAGCTGTAGGAGGCATACATGCCCATCTCGCGGCCGTCGACCAAAACGCGCGCACCGCCACGCAATTCGGTCACCGGGCGATTGTAGAAATAGAGGTTCGCCGCCCGCAGCCCCGCGACGCGCTCTCCCAAGACCTGGATGCGCTTTGAAATCGAGTCATCAAAAAGAGTGGGCATGATGTCTCACCTTCGATTGGGTATTGTCACAGCACACCGCGCTCCACGATACCGCGGGCTTTTCCCCTTCAGCCGCCCGCTCGGCGCACCAACGTGCGCAACCCAGCCTCGTCCAACGTCGGAATCCCGAGCGACTTGGCCTTTTCGAGCTTTGAACCCGGAGCCTCTCCCACGACAACATAGCTCGTGCTCTTCGAAACCGAATCGGTCACCTTACCGGCGTTCTCGACGATCAGGGCCTTGGCCGCCTCGCGCGAGAGCGAGGGCAGCGTCCCGGTCACCACGAAGGTTAACCCCTCAAGCGGCCCGCCGGCCGCACGCACCTCGGCCGTGGGCCAGACTCCGGCTTTCTTGAGCTTCTCGAGCACGCGCCGGTTCGGCCTGCGCGCAAACCAATCTACGACGGCCTCGGCGATGGCCGGGCCGATCCCCGCAACGTGCAGCAAGTCGTCCTCCGTCGCAGACCGCAATCGGTCCAGGGTGCCGAAGTGCGCGGCGAGATCCGCGGCCACCACCTCGCCCACGCCGCGGATGCCCAGCGCGCCAATCAGCCGCACCAGCGGCTGGCGGCGCGAAGCCCCGATCGCCTCGATGAGCTTTTGTGCCTTCTTCTCGGCGAAGCCCTCCAGCGTGAGCAGCGGCTCCGCCCTCAAGCAGTACAGGTCGCCCACGTCGCGCACGAGCTTAGCCGCCACGAGCTGCTCGACGATGCGGATGCCCAGGCCCTCGATGTCCATCGCGCCGCGCGAGGCAAAGTGCTCGAGATTCCGGATGAGCTGTGCCGGGCAGGAGGCGTTGACGCAGTAGTAGGCCACCTCGCCTTCTAGCTGCTCCACCGCCTCGCCACACGAGGGACAGGTGCGCGGCGGGCGGCAGCGGCGTTCGTCACCCGTACGCGCATCGATGATCGGGCCGATGACGTAAGGGATGACATCCCCGGCGCGCTTGATCATCACCCGGTCGCCCAGGCGGATATCGCGCTCGGCGATGAAGTCGAAATTGTGCAGCGTGGCCTTCGACACCGTCACCCCGCCGACCTCCACCGGCTCGAGGATCGCGTAGGGCGTGAGCACGCCAGTGCGCCCCACGTTGACCCCGATGTCGTTGAGGCGCGTGGAGACCTCGCGCGCTGGGAACTTATAGGCGATGGCCCCGCGCGGATCCTTGCCCACCACCCCCAGGCTCGAGGCAAGCGCGAGGTCATCGAGCTTGATGACCAGCCCGTCGGCCTCAAACGGAAGCGCCTCACGCTCAACGGCCGCGCGCGTGTACGCCTGCAGGGCCTCCTCCACGTTCGCGCAGCGCGCGGCGCGATCTGAGACGGGGAAACCCAATTCGCGCAGGTAGGTCAGCGTCTGCCACTGCGTGGCAGGCGCGGCGGCGCCCTCGATCGCCACGATCGCATAGCACAAAAGGTCAAGCGGACGCGCCGCCGTCAGCCGCGAATCCAATTGGCGCAGCGCGCCCGAGGCGGCGTTGCGCGGGTTGACAAAGACCTTCTCGCCGGCCGCGGCCTGGCGCGCGTTGAGCGCCTCGAATTCCGCGAGCGGGTAGAAGGCCTCACCGCGCACCACAAGGCGGCGCGGGGCGGTGTGCCCCGCGCGCGGGTCCACCGGGAGGCGCAGCGGCAGCGAGCGCAATGTGCGCAAGTTAGCCGTCACATCCTCGCCCACCTGGCCGTCGCCGCGCGTCGCGCCCAGCACAAACAGGCCCTGCTCGTAATGCAGGACCACGGTCAGCCCATCAATCTTGGGTTCCACAACGTAAGTAGCCTCGGCCACGCGTGGCTCCAGCTTGCGCAGCCGCTCTTCCCAAGCGCGCACACCGTCGGCGTTGAATGCGTTGCTCAGGCTGAGGATCGGAGCAGGATGCTCAACGCGCGAGAACCGTTCGACAGGCGCGCCGCCCACCCGGCGGGTCGGCGAATCGGGCGTCACGAGCTGAGGATACTCCGCCTCCAGCGCGCGCAGCTCGGTCAAGAGCTGGTCGTATTCGCCGTCGCTGATGACGGGCGAATCCAGGACGTGGTAGCGATGGTTGTGGAAATTGATCTCTTCGCGCAGTTGCGAGATGCGCGCGGCGGCCCGCTTCGCGTCCATAGGGCGGATTATACCCTTGCCAGGTCCTCTTTCCCCGGAGCAGCCGAGACGAGGTGGGGCTTGGCGCGCTCCCGGCGTGGAATGGACTCGTGCCCGGCAGTTCTATTGCGGCACCCGCTACGCCCCCCCGGGTATAATTCTATTCGAGCGTTAGCAACGGCAACTCGAATTCGCGCGAGGAAGACGATCCATGACCCGACCCACAGCCTCAATTCGCAGCGGGTTCGCGCCGGCCGCTGCCCTGGGCATCGGTTTGGCGCTTCTTTCCGGTTGCCAGGCATCCTCCGGGCTGACTGCTTCGTCCTCACCGGTTGAAGTGCGCCTCGGCTACTTCCCCAACATCACGCACAGCCAGGCTCTGATCGGGTTGGCGCGCGGAGATTTCGCCGCGGCGCTCGGCCCGGGCTACACCCTGGCGCCCACCCAATTCAATGCAGGCCCGTCGGTTATCGAAGCCTTGTTCGCCGGGCAGATCGACCTGGCTTACATCGGACCCAACCCCGCGGTCAACGGCTTTGTGCGCAGCCAGGGCGAGGCCCTGCGCGTGATCGCCGGCGCCACCAGCGGCGGCGCGAGCCTGGTCGCGCGCGCCGGCAGCCCGCTGGCCGCCTCCGAATTCGAGGGCGCCAAG
>JAPLGX010000425.1 GCA_026389925.1 Chloroflexota bacterium | reverse complement strand
CGGGGCCGTGCTGGCCGCGCTGTGGGTCCGCTCGCCCACTTCGATCGCGGAGCACATTGGCGGAGCGGTTGTCTTGGGCCTCTTCCTGCTGACCACGGTAATCGATTTCGAGCACCGCCTGGTGTTGATGGACGTCAGCCTGGCCGGGGCGGGGCTGTTGCTTGCGGTTGCGGCGCTGGGGGGCGTGGCGCGCGTAGGGGGCGCGTTGCTTGGCGCGGCCGTCGCGGCAGCGGTCTTCCTCGTTCTCTATTTGCTGGGATTCGCGTTCTTGCGCCTCATGCGCTACGAGACACGCGAAGCGGCGCTCGGTTTCGGGGATGTCATGTTGGCCGGCCTGGTCGGTCTGGCCGTTGGTTGGCCGGCCGTGCTCATGGCGTTGCTGTTGGCTATCCTCGGAGCCGGCGCGGCCGGTTTGGCCATCCTGGTTTGGAAAGCCGTCCGCCGCCAGGCGACGCAGGGGGCCACGATGGCTTACGGCCCATACCTCGCGCTGGCGGGAGTTGTCGTCTTCTTCTTCGGGGCCGATCTGGCGCGCCTCTTCCTCCGCGTTCCTTGAAATCCCTCGCAGGCACGATTGCCGGCAGCGGCCTCGCCAGCCCGCACTAGCTCGGGCTGCTTTGTGCCGGTCGGCGGCGGAACCAGCGCTGCCAATCGCGATTCTCCCACACGACCAGGATGGCCGCAGCATTGAACACGGAAGAGTACGTGCCGCTGAACATGCCGATCAGCAAGATAACGATGAAGTGGCGGGTGGTCGCGCCGCCGAACAGCGCCAGGGCAAACAGCGTCAGCAGGACCGTCAGGGTCGTGTTGATCGAGCGATCCAGCGTCTGCACGATACTGTGGTTGACCACCGTTTCGAAGGGGATGCGCCGGTGCAGGGTCTGATTCTCGCGGATGCGGTCGAACACGACGATCGTGTCGTGCACCGAGAATCCGATCACCGTGAGAACCGCGGTCAGGAACAACGCGTCGGCCTCCCAGCCGAGGAACAACCCGAGCAAGGCCTCCAGCCCCAGTAGGACCAGCACGTCGTGGACGAGCGAGGTAATGGCCGCGACGCCGAAGCGGAAGGCGTTGGGCACTCGCCGGAAGGCGTACGTGACGTACAGCGCGATGGCGATGGAGGCCAGTGCCACCGCCCCTGCGGCCCGCTGCGCGACCTCATTGCCCACCGCCGGCCCGACGCTCTCGAACTGCAGCACCGTCACCGCCCCGTAGTCTTTCGTCAACGAGGCCAGGATCTCCTGCTGGGTGGCCTCGTCGATCGGCTTGAGCTTGATCAGTACGCCCGAGGCTCCGGAGGATTGCACTGTCACGTCTTCGCCGACTACCGCTTGCACCGCCTGCCGCACGGCCTGAGGCTCGGGCGCCGCGCCCGAGTCGAATTGGATCTCGATCAGGCTGCCGCCGGTGAAATCGATGCCCGGCTTCATGCCGCCCAGCCCCAGGGCGATCAGCCCGGGGATGATGATCAGCAGCGAAAGGCCGAAGAACCAATAACGCTTTCCAATGATATCCATGCCGCGGTCTCCTTAAACCTTCTCCAACGCCGCGAGTGCCCGAACCGCTGGCCGCAGGGCCAGGGCGTGTGGTCTGTCAGACGCCAAACCACCCGTGGCGCTTGGAGAAGTCGATCCGATCCAGCACCAGGTGCAGCAAGGTGCGCGTCGCGATGATGGCGGTGAACATGCTGACCAGCACGCCAATGGCCAGCGTCAACGCAAAGCCCTTGACGATACTCGCCCCGAATGTCCCTCCGAACCAAATGAGGATGGAGCAGGTAATGAGGGTGGAGATGTTCGAATCCCTGATCGAGGGCCAGGCACGCGACCAGCCGGTCTCGACCGCACTCTGCAGCGATCGACCGGCGCGCAGCTCTTCCTTCAACCGCTCGAAGATCAGCACGTTGGCATCGACCGCCATGCCCACCGAGAGGATGAAACCGGCTATACCGGGAAGGGTGAAGGTGACCGGCAGCAATCGGTAAATGCTCAGGCTGGTCAGCGCATACAGCGCCAGCGCTAGGTCCGCCAAGAAGCCCGGCAAGCGGTAATACAGGAGCATGAACAGAATGACCGTCCCCAGGCCGATGGCGCCCGCAAGCATGCTGCGGCGCAGCGAATCTTGGCCGAGCGAGGGGCCGACCGTCTCGGTACGCGCCACACGCAGCGGCACCGGCAATGCGCCGTAGCGCAACTGCACGGCAAGCTGGTTGGCCGTTTCGATGGTGAAGTTGCCCGAGATCTGTCCTTGGCCGTCGGTGATGGCGGTCTTGATGACCGGGGAAGAGATCACCTGGCCGTCGAGCACGATCGCGAGATACGTTCCGACATTGGCCGAAGTGTATTCGGCGAACACCTTCGACCCTTCGCTGGTCAGCTTGAAATCAATGCCCGGCGAGCCCAGCTTGTCGGTGCTAACGGAAACGGAGTCGAGCGCCGCGCCAGTCATGACGGTGTGGTAGATCGGAGCCGCCGCGGTGGGGGTCGCCGCCGGCGCAGCCGGGTCCACCGTCGCGGTGGCGTCAGGCGTCGCGGAAGTGCTACCGAGCAGGGCGCGCGCATCGGTCATCACCGACGCTCCCTCCGGCAGGCGCGTGGTCCCGGCGTCTACGAACTCGAGCAGCCCGGTCTCCTTGATCAGGGCAATCGCATCTTCGGTCTTCTCGAAGCCCGGGAGTTCGACCAGAATGCGCCGTGTGCCAGAAACCTGCACAATCGGCTCCGTCACGCCCAGACCGTTGACGCGATTCTCAATCACCGTCCGCACGGTCTGCATGTCGGAACCGGTCACGACCACGTTGTCGGGGACATCGGCCTCCAGGAGGACCTGCAACCCGCCCTGCAGGTCAAGCCCCTGACGTATGTGCACGTCCCGCCCCCACGTGCCGACTTGCAGGAAGCTTGTGCCCGGCCAGTTGATCCACAGGTCGAGGGCAAGCACGATCAGGATAACGAGCAGCCAGCGAGCCATGCGTCCGTACATACGGGGAAGGCCTCCAGTATGACACGCCGCCCCACCGAACCGGCAGGATGCGCGAAAAGGCCAGCCAGGAAGAAGCTGCCGAGTGCCACTGGCTGGCAGGTGTGCGCATTATACCGCCATTCATATGCGGTCGGCAATTCAGGAGGGGGTCCCTCCTGTTTTATGACGTATCTCGTGCCGCCCTCCGCGGTTGCGTGCTAGAATAACTCCGTGCCAGTTGCGCAACGGTGGTGGGGCTGGGGTTCGGCCGATAAGCATGCATCTCTCGAGGACCACCCCGCGCTAGGTCCCTTCCTGGATGCGCACCTGGGGCCCGTAGCCCGGCCCGTGCCTGTTCCCTCGCTCGATACGATCCATCTGCCTCGCAGCAAGGCCACACGCACGCTGCTCGCCGATCTGAGTCGCGCGCTTTCTTCGGGCCAGGTACAAACGGAGGCCTTTGCCCGCCTGACCCACGCCCTGGGCAAGGCCTACACCGACCTGATGCGGTTGCGCCTGAACGCCGTGCGCACCGCGCCCGATGTTGTCGTACTCCCCGCTTCCGATGATCAGGTGGAACGGCTTCTGGCCTATGCCGAGCGTCACCAGGTAGCCATCGTGCCGTTCGGTGGAGGCACGACCGTCACCGCGGCGGTGGAATCGCCACGCGCGCTCAACCTGTGCCTCGACCTCGGCCCGATGCAGGGGATGAGTTCGCTGGATGAAACCTCGCACCTAGCCACGTTCGGCGCAGGCACGCTCGGCCCGCAGCTTGAGCAGGCGCTGCAGGCCAGAGGCTTCACCCTCGGCCACTTCCCCCAATCCTTCGAGTACAGCACCGTGGGCGGATGGATCGCGAGCCGCTCCTCGGGTCAGAATTCGATTGGGTATGGCCGCATCGAGGATATGGTCTACGACATGCGTGTCCTCACACCCGCCGGTCCGATGGATATCGGTCGGGCGCCGGCCAGCGCGGCCGGGCCGTCGCTCAAGGAGGTCCTTCTCGGATCCGAGGGCACACTGGGCATCATTACCCAGGCCACGCTCCGCGTCCGCCCGCGCCCGGAGGCACGCGACTACCGGGCGTTCTTTTTCCATAGCTTCGAGGAAGGTGTGCAGGCGGTGCGCAGCCTGATGC
>JAPLGX010000339.1 GCA_026389925.1 Chloroflexota bacterium | reverse complement strand
GAGCTGGCCGCGGTCAAGGGCCTGGTCGCCCTTGCCGCGACCCTCACCCTGCTCGTCGTGCGTCGCATCCTGCAACAACTCAACCTGGGGAAGCATTTCCCGCTAGTTGCGGCGGCCCTGGTCGTCTTCGCCCCTGCCTGGATGATCGGCACCGGCGCGCTGTATGTCCCGCTGGCCTATCTGTTGCTAGCCCTGACACTTTTGTCGGCCCTGGAGGGGAATCAGGCCATGCAGTCATCACCAGCAGGGTGGCCGAGTCGCCCGGCTCTGCTGAGCGGGCTGGCCGCCGGCCTGTGCTTCGGCGCACACCAGGTGGTGGGTGCCTTGGCCCTCCTGGCGCTTCTCGGGGCGAGCGCTCTCGCGGTGACAGCACCCGGCCCGAGTCTGCGCCAGCGAGTGCGCGGGCCCGCGGTGCAATTGGGGGCCTTTCTCCTCTCAGCGGGGGCGGTGCTGGCTCCAGTCTTGATCAGCGGCGGCGCCGTCAAGTTCGTGGAATACGGCTTCATCGCCAAGCGACTGTACGTGGAGGTAGCGCGCATTTCCTTTGCCTCTCAACTCAGACGTCTGGGCGAGCTGGCCGCAAACCTGGCAACCCCGGGCAACGCGCGGGCCTTCTACTGGCAGCTCGAATTCCTGATACCCCTCCTGGTGTTGCTCACACTGGGCGCTGCACTTGTCGTGTGCCGCCCTTCGCGGCGCGATCCGCTGTGGATCGTGGTCTTGTTTTGCGCCGCCGCCTATCTCGGCGGGCTGCCCCGCATGGCCATCGAACACCTGAGCGTCACGCTGCCAATCCTGGTGGTGGGCCTGGTGTTCGCGCTCTCGCGCTTGGTGCCGCGCATCGCTCCACGTCGAGCGCGCCTCGTGCCTGGCGCGCTCGGGCTGGGCTTGACCCCGGGACTAGCCTGGCTCTATCTCGTGCCGATTCTTGGCCTGGCCTCCAGCACACAGCAAATTGCATCACAGCCCCACATTCGGGGGGTCCTGCTAACCCCGCAGATGATTGAATTCCTCGACCGTTCCTCCCGCGCGCTGCGCGACGAGTCCGACCCGGCGCACACATTTCTCCTTGCCCATTCGGCGGGCATGTGGTACGTGCTGTCCGGCGTCCACAACCCCACTCCTTTCGACTACCCACTGGTCACCGCTTTCGGCTTCGACGGTCAGGCCGCCGTCCGCCTAGCAATCGTCGAAGGAGAGATCACGACCGGGTGCATGGAACCACCCACGGGATACTATCTTGCGGCCCGGGTGCTGGAGGAATACGTTGAGCAGGCCATGCGCCCCGGCGAGGACATAGGTGCCTGCCGGCTCTACCATCGGCCACCCTAGATCTGACCTGCCCCGCACGACAATCTGATCCGCGTCCCCGCGTGCTTGAGGCGGAGACCCAGTGATCGATGATACGGAGCCTTGCTTCTGAGGCAACATCCTCCCACACAGCGATCTACAACCGGGCGCGGTGCAGCAGGTGCAACTTCAAAGGATGCTTCAATGAATCAGGCCAGAGGCATGTGCCTCTGGCCTGTTGCGCGCCAACTTCCTTCACCCCCCTCACCTTCCAGGAGAGGAAGTCCGTCGGGCCACGGGCCCGCTCTTGCCATCCCATCACCGGCGCTACGTCAACCCCTCCAGCAACCTACCGCAATCGCGACGGCCATCCGCAGGTGGTTTTCACCCGAGCCTCTCGCTCGCTCCTTTAGGCCCGGGGCCCGGCTTGCGGCTGCCGGCATACTTGTCGCGGCGGAATATGCTGACCCCGAGCGAGACCAGCAGCTTCAAACCCATTGCCAGGTAGTAGAGCCAGTTGAACAGAAAGAAATAGCGACGGGCCAAGTTCTTGCGATAGTAGAGGTAGTAGGAGCGGTGCCATTCGTAGATTGAGCGGTAGGGATTGACCCGCGAACCACCCATTCCGCCGAGGTGCATGACCCGGGCGGCCGGCACGTAGTGGACCTGCCAGCAGGCCTGACGGGCGCGAAAGCAGTAGTCGGCATCCTCCTGATAGGCGAAGAAGCGCTCGTCGAGCAGGCCGATCTGGTCCATGACCTCGCGGCGGATGAGCATGCACGAACCTGAAACGGCATCCGCCTCGTGGGTCTCATCTTCACCCATGTAGGTCATTAGGTAGCGCGCGAACAGCCGACTGCGCGGGAAAAGCGCCGCCAGCCCAGTGAAATAGCAGAAGAGATCCCACGGCAGCGCGAAGGAGCGGCGGCACTGCATTTGCAGCGTCCCGTTAGCGTTGAGCACCTTCGGTCCGCCGATGCCTGCCTGAGGATGACTCTCCATGAACTCAACCAGCGCACCCAGAGCGCCTGGCAGGATCAGGCTGTCATTGTTGAGCAGGAGCACGTATCTGCCCTGCGCCGAGCGCAAGGCCTGGTTGTTGGCATACGCAAAGCCGAGGTTGGTCTCATTGGCGATGACCATTGCCGTCGGGAAGTCGGCAGCCAGCATCTCGCGTGTTCCGTCTGTTGAGGCGTTATCGACTACCAGAATCTCGTATGCCCCCGGTGGTGGATGAGCTGCGATTGAGCGCAGGCAGTCGGCCAGCACCTCACGCGATTGATGGGTGACAAGGATGACCGAGAGTTCCACGTTCATACGGTCCCAAGGACGCTGCGGTAGACCGCCAGCGTCGACTCTGCCGCACGCCGCCAGGTGAACTGGCGCGCGCGGGCGAGGCCGCGGCGCGACAGTTCGGCGCGCAAGTCGGGCTCTCCCAGCACGCGGTCAAGGGCCCTGGTTAAGCCTTCCACATCATTCGGTGAGACAAGCAGCGCGGCGTCTCCAGCGACCTCCGGCATCGACGAGACATTCGAGGTGATGACCGGCGTGCCGCAGGCCATGGCTTCCAGCACCGGCAGCCCAAAGCCCTCGTAGAGCGACGGGTAAACGAAGGCGGCTGCCATCGAGTAGACGGCGGGCAAGTCCTCTTGGGGGATGTATCCCGGGAAGACAACTCGCCTCCCAAGATTGAGGCGCTCCATCGTCTCGCGCAGGGGAGCATCCTTCCAGCCGCGAGTGCCCGCCAGGACCAGAGGCGGAACAACCTGGCGGCCCGGCAAGCGCGCGTAAGCCTCAAGCAGTCTGGGCAGATTCTTGCGTGGTTCAAGATTGCCGACATAGAGCAGGAATTCGCTCGGCAGGCCATAGCGTTCGGCGACTGCGCGCCGGAGGTGCGGAGCGTGCACCGGGCGAAAGGACGGGCTGACACCATAAGGCACCATGTGCACGCGCGACTCCGGCACGTGCGTGATGCGCTGCAGGTCGTCCCGCGTGCTCTCCGACGGCACAATCAAATCCTGGGGATATAACGTTTTTGGCCGATTAGGCGACGGCACGCAAAC
>JAPLGX010000389.1 GCA_026389925.1 Chloroflexota bacterium | reverse complement strand
CGCATGCGAGGGATACAATCCCCGTCCAGTAAGGCATGTCAACCGATGCGGGGTAGAGCAGTGGCAGCTCGTCGGGCTCATAACCCGGAGGTCCCAGGTTCGAGTCCTGGCCCCGCTACAAAATAGGAGATCCGAGGCCATTTGAGCCTCGGATCTCTTTTCGTCTGCTCACGCCCTTTCAGCCAGATTTCCCTGCGTTTGCCTTGTCGCGATCGCATTGCGCCCCCTGGGCTAATAACCATGCGATCCGAGGTTCGACTCCTGGGAGCGTCCTCGCACCCATCCACAGAATACCGGGTTCACGCCTTTGGCGGCTTCGACCAGTTCTTCGGCCGCCGAGGTCTTGGGATGGGGTTTTCGACCTCCACAAGCAGCCTCTATTCCCAGCGGAACACTTTCACCGCTACGATGGTGCACACCACTAGGATAGCGCTCAGGACAATCAGCTCCGTCTGATGCTCCGACCAAGCGTCTCCTACCCAGAGACCCCGCAGCAAGGTCACGGCGTGCGTCAATGGAATGAACCGGGTGAATTCGCGCATCCGAGGTGACATCACTTCCAAGGGTATGGTGGCGCCGGAAAGATAGATCATCGGTTGCAGAAGCACGTTGCCCACTACGCTCGCCAGGCGAACACTCGGTATCAAGCCCGCCAGGACCATGCCAAATGCGAAGAAGCTCAGGCAACTCAAGGAGAAGGCGGCCAGAACGCTCAATGCATTCCCCTCGAACCGCAGGCCGAAGACTAGTCTGCCCGCGACTATCAGGAGTGCCATACCGAGCAGCGTCATCACAAACTGCATCACCAACTGCGCTCCCAACACCGCAGCTGGACTTACCGGAGTGGCCCGAAAACGGCGCAGAATGCCGCGCTCGCGATAATTGGCAAGCGTGATGGGAAGCGAAATGAAGGCGCTGATCGCGATGATCATCGCGGCATACGCCGGGACCGAGACATCCACGGAACCATAGCCGCCGTACATGGGCGACGGTTCATTCCCGAACATGCTGCCTAACAGGATCAGGATCATCAGCGGCAACGCAAGTGTAAACAAAGCCATGATCGGAAACCGGAAATAGAGCTTGCATTCCACCACAGTCAGTTTCCAGAAACTTGGCATCGCTTACCTTCGCATGTCAGTCGCGAATCGCGCGGCCGGTCAATTGCAGGAATACGTCTTCGAGCGAAGCCTGTTCCATCCGAATATCGGTGAACGCGATCCGCTGTGCGGACAGTGCATTCGCCACATCGGCAATGAGCGGCGGCTGGTCGGGTCGCGGCGCACGGCCATAGACGATGACGCGCTGCCCATCTTGCTCCACACGGGACACAGTGCTGATGGATTTCAGCACCTGCCAGTCGAAGGCATGTTCGCAGTTGAAGAGCACGCGGCTATCCGCCCCCAGGCCGCGAACGAGGGCGGCCGGCGTATCGAGCGCCACCACGCGCCCGTGATCCACAATCATCACCCGGCCGCACAGCTTCTCAGCTTCTTCCATTAGATGGGTAGTCAGGAAGACGGTGCGCCCCTCGGAGCGGATCTCCCGAACCAAGTCCCAGATGGTGTGACGCGCCTGCGGGTCAAGCCCGGTGGTCAGCTCGTCGAAGAAGACCAGCTGCGGGTGGTTGATGAGCGCCAGTGCAATGAACAGCCTCTGCTGCTGGCCGCCGGAAAGCTGGGAGATATAGGCGCTCCTTTTCTCGACCAGCCCCAGCCGTTCGAGGAGAGTGGGCCAAGGGGTCGGATCGGGGTAGAACGAGGCGAACAAGTCGAGAGCCTCGTCGACCTTAAGCCGGTCGGGAAGCTGCGCCTTCTGAAGCTGCGTGCCAATCACAAGGCGTAGACTATGTTCCTGGCGGACCGGATCCAATCCGAGAACGCGCACTTCCCCCTGGTCGGGACGCCGCAGGCCTTGCAGGCACTCGATTGTGGTCGTCTTACCTGCGCCGTTGGGGCCGACCATTCCGAAGATCTCCCCTTCATTCACCTCAAACGAAAGGTCGTCGACGGCAATTGTCTTCGCATACATCTTGCTTAGGTGGCTGACATGGATGACTTGCCGCATCTCTGTTCCTTAAGACGTTGCCCGAGTTGCAGGAGGGCCTCGACGCTTCACTCTAAGGCCGGAGACTGAGCTCGTAATGGGTCCCGATCTTGGCCAGCGGCCGCGACACAGGTGCGTAGTGTGTAGGCCACGTAGGTCTCTGCAACACCACCATGTCCGTATGCGTTCCAAGAGGTGCAGGTGCGCGCCTAACCGAGTATTATACAGAGGCCTTCATTGTCCCGCCCAATACCTAGCCTCGGCCTCCTCCTCTTCGCCAACAGCCCCGATACAGGACCTCGTTGCGGTGCTTCTTCCCTTTCATCACATCCTGTGCGGCCCGGAGTCCTTGTCACATCCGTTTCCGTGTCGGGCATCACACACTCCGGTAGCGTCTATCCGTGCCAATTGGTCTTCAGCGAAGATGGCTGGTGAACCTGCAGAGCGCGATCGACTCTACTCCGGAGGATAACGAATGCGGCCGACGGTCACCGCCGCGCAGTACGGCCCAGCGATGTCCACATATCGACATCTCGTCGCGATTGGCATATCGTTGTTCTTGATCTTGCCATCGAAGACATCCGGGCATGCGAGCATCGCGGAGCGACGGGCAGCCTCGAAGACATGGAAGTGGTCGCTGAGGCCCTGCCTTCAGGAGCAAGACTCATAACCCGGAGGTCGGCGGTTCCCTGGCCCGGTCCGCCAGGACGGGCGAGTCCGCCCCCCGCTACCTTCAAGGAACCGTAGCTCACCGGGCTACGGTTCTTTCTTGTGCCTGGCGGTCTACGGTGGCGAGTCTATTTGATATGAAGAGAGACTCGCCATGAACCGCAGCACACCGGGCTCGTCAGGTAACCGTAGCACGCCTGGTTCAACCCTCGAGCACTCCGGTCCGTTGCCTTCTCTCCCTCTCTTCAAGCCACCGATCGGCGCCACTCGCTTCGAGCCCGTCGCAGGAC
>JAPLGX010000122.1 GCA_026389925.1 Chloroflexota bacterium | reverse complement strand
GGTGGGGCGGACGAAAGAGCTCCGCGTGACGCCGGCGGCGGTGACCGGGCTGATGGCGAGCATCGAGCGGCGCGGGTTCTTCACGCTGGAGCTCGAGCGGCCGGTGCCATGCCCGGACTGCTTCACCTATACGATTACGGTTTCATCCGGCGGGCGGGTGCACTCGGTGTCATGGGCGGATGGGCAGAAGAGCGTGCCGCAGGCGGCGCTGGACGTTCTTGATGACATCAACGTGTTTCTCTCGGCGCCAGGGAGTGATTAGAGACACGCCCCTCACCCTATCCCTCTCCCCACGAAGGAGAGGCAACGACACCCCCTCTCAAACGGAACGGCCACGGAAATCCGTGGCCCTGTGCTTTGATCGCCGGAAGCGGTGTCGCGCCAGCGATTGTCAGGCTTCGGCTGTGTGGGGGCGTCCAACGAACGCAGATTGACACGTCGGAGGGCGCCTTTGGCGCCAGCGCTCGGCCCCTGTGAGTGCCTGATTCCTAGCGTGTCCCCTCGAGCTACTTCACCCCGAGCTCTTCGTGGCAGTACTTCTCGAGCCGCGCGGCTTCCACCTCGATCTCGGCAAGCAGGTCAGGCGCTGTGTCCGTTCTGTCACTCAGGCCAAGGGTCTCCAGTTCGAGCGCCAGCTTGGTGAGTGGCCCGGCACCGATACTCGCCGCGATCCCCTTCAGGCTGTGGGCGTGACGGAACAGCTCCTTGACGTCTACCTGCTCCAGGGCGGTTCGCATCGTGGTGATCCGCTCGGGCAAGCCAGCAAGGAACTGACGGCAGATGTCGTCGAAGAATGCCCGGTTGTCGAGAAAGCGCGGCATGGCATCGACGAGGCTAAGGGGCGCCTCATCCACCATCATCGCGGAGGCCGGGTGACGATCTGCCGCAGGCGGTGGCGGCGAGCGCTTCTCCGCCGGCTGCCCGACCCACCGGTCGAGGACGGCCAGCAGGTCATCGGGTTTCAGGGCCTTCGAGACATAGTCATTCATCCCCGCTTCCAGGCAACGTTCGCGATCGCCCATCATGGCGCTGGCAGTCATGGCAATGATCGGTGTGGGGCGGCGATCGCCTTCCCAGGCGCGGATCAAACGCGTGGCCTCATAGCCATCCATCTCGGGCATCTGCACATCCATTAGCACGGCGTTGTAACGGCCCTTGCGCATGTTCTCCAGCGCTTGCGCACCTGTTTCGACGACATCCACGGAATAGCCGGCCTTTTGCAGCACGAAGACGGCGAGCTTCTGGCCAATCGGGTTGTCCTCCGCTAGCAAGATGCGCATCCCCTGGCGGTTCATCTCGGAAATCAAATGGCGTGTCACAAGACCCGGTTGCTGCTCGGCTTTCTGGCCCATCACCGCCGCGATGGCATCGTAGAGCATGCGCAACTTGACCGGTTTGGGCAGATACCCGGAACAGCCCATCGCCTCCAGGCGAGCCGCGTCACCGCGCTGCCCCATCGATGTCAGAATGATGATCTTCGTATCGCGGAGTTGGGGGGCCGATTTTATTGCCCGAGCCGTTTGTTCTCCATCCATGCCGGGCATCTGCATATCCAGGAGAACGAGAGAGAACGGGTCGCCGTGCCGCTGGGCCGCGCGCAGCGCCTCCAGAGCCTTCGGCCCGCTCTCAACCATTTCAACGCGGCAGCCGAAACCCTCCACCATGCGCGCCAGGATCATGCGGTTCGCCGCATTATCGTCCACACCCAGTATCCGCACGCCGCGGATGCTGATCGGCTGCGCCCATTCCGCGTGCTCCGGCGCACCGCCCACATGCTTGTCGAAGGGGATGATGAACCAGAACGTGCTGCCCGCGCCCGGCTGGCTCTCCACGCCGATCGAGCCACCCATGGCCGCGACCAGTTGTTTGCTGATGGCCAGCCCCAGGCCACTCCCGCCGAACTGGCGAGTGGTCGATCCATCGGCCTGGGTGAACCGGTCGAAGATGATTGCCTGGCGGTCGAGGGGAATGCCGAGGCCGGTGTCGCTCACCGAAAAACGTACCGTGGCGGAGGTTGCGGTTTCCTCAAAGGGCTCAGCCCGCAGGACGATCTCGCCCACATGGGTGAATTTGATGGCGTTCCCCGTCAGGTTGACGAGGATCTGTCGCAGCCGCATCGGGTCGCCGATCAGGTCCGAGTGCAGATCCGGATGGATGCTGCAGACCAGCTCGAGTCCCTTGGTTTGCGCGCGGTTGGCCATCGTGTAGGCCACATCTTCGACAGTGACCCGCAGGTTGAACGGGATCCTCTCGAGCTCGGGCCGTTTGGCTTCGATCTTGGAGAAGTCGAGAATATCGTCGAGCAGCGTGAGCAAGGCTTCGGCGCTTTGCAGCGAGATGGCGAGATACTCCCGCTGTTCGGGGGTCAGCTGGGTATCCATGGCCAGCTCCAACATGCCGATGACCCCATTCATCGGTGTGCGGATCTCGTGGCTCATGTTGGCCAGGAACTCGCTCTTCGCGCGATTGGCCTCTTCGGCTTCCGTGCGCGCCCGCTCAAGATCGGAAATGTCGTGATAGATGGCGACGGCCCCGATCTTCTCCCCCTCCACAATCACGGGTGCGGCGGATATCTCAACCCGGACCAGGCTTCCGTCCTTCCTCCGGCGCGTGCTGATGGCGTGGACCGAACCGGTGATGGCCTGCTCGGTGTAGGTGTGGGCCTCGTCGAACGTGCCGGCGGTCGTGATGAGCGGATCGAGTTCCTTCCCGACAATCTCTGGGGAACCATACCCATACAGTTTTTCGAAGGCCGGGTTGGACGAAAGAATCTTCCCCTGCCGGTCCAAGACAACGACCGCCACCGGGCTGTTCAGGCTCAGCGCCGAGAGGAATTGCCTCTCCCGAAGAAGTTCCAGTTCGGCCAGCTTTTGCTGCGTAAAGTCGCGGCCAATGCCGACCAGCCCAACCACCTTGCCCTGGCTGTCGCGCATCGGCACTTTAGTGGAGAGGATCCACACCCGGTTGCCCTGCGCGTTGAGGCCAACCTCCTCCCGGTTGTGAATCGGCTGTCCGCTCTCGATGACCGCCTTGTCGTCGGCCCAATACTTCTCCGCCAACTCCGCCGGGTAGACATCGAAGT
>JAPLGX010000376.1 GCA_026389925.1 Chloroflexota bacterium | reverse complement strand
TGCGCCTCTATACGCTGGCAGCCAAACCGATCATGGAGGGCCACGTCGTGAAGGGGGCCTTCCTCGAGAGCAAATCGGGCCGCCAGGCGATTCTTGCCAAGATGGTGGTGGATGCCACCGGAGACGCGGACCTGGCGGCTGCGAGTGGCGCACCGTGCGAGAAAGGACGTGAGTCGGACCGCAAGACGCGCCCCATGGCGCTTCTGTTTCGCATCGGTAACATCGACTATCCGAAACTTGCGAAGTATGTGGCCGAGAATCCGGACGATGTCCACCCCAGTGCGCGCGCCGGCATGCTCGACCTCAAGAACCAGGTGATCAGGATCTTTGGCTTCCAGGAAACCTGTATCAAAGCCCACAAGAACGGAGACCTAGATCCGGATCTTCACTACATCCGCTTCGAGGGCATGACTCGGGCCAGCACTGCGATTCTGAACACCACTCGGATGTACGACGTTGATGGCTCCAAAGCCGAAGATCTGACAAAAGCCACCGTGATCGGCTACAAACAGATCCGGCAGCTCCTAAACGTCATGCGGAAGTACATCCCGGGGCTCGAAAACATCGAACTGATCGAGGTGGCTCCGAATATGGGCGTCCGCGAGTCTCGAAGGATCGTCGGCGAGTACGTGTATCAAATCGAAGACGTCAGCCGTAGCACTCGCTTCCCCGACACGCTGTGCACCACCTATCGGCAGGGGACGCCGGGAACCGAGCAACATTCGCCCGACGGGGGCGAGGGCAAGAGGCGCGAAAGGGGTCCGGAGTCGCCACCGCCACCGCCACCGCCACCCACACCCAGGATCAGGACGCCGCTGAACCGCTACCACATTCCCTATCGATGCCTCCTGCCGCAGAAGGTCGAGAACCTGCTCGTTCCCGGACGCGCTATGTCAGCCTCGCACCTGGCGGGAGTCTGGTTCCGGGGCATGCCGAACTGCGTGATGACCGGGCAGATCGCAGGCGTTTCCGCGGCCGTCGCCGCGCGACTGGGGGCGGTGGCACGAAAGGTCGACATCGCTCAGGTTCAGAACACGCTGCGCAAGCAAGGTATCAGAATCGAGTAGCTTCCTCCGTTTCTTGCCGACCGGAAGTGCATGGAAGGGGAGGCTCCCAACTGAACGTGTTGCTTGAGGAGCCTTGCGCGGGGGCCGTCTCAAGTTCGCTTGGATGGTCAGCGGCGCTTCATTGCGGAGGAACACCAGGAATGGCGCAAACGCTAGTTCTTGTCCACACCAGCAAGGTGTTTCTGACTGTCGAAACGATGATGCAAGCGATGTTCGCCGAGATCATGCCCGAGGTCCGGCTCATCAACATCATGGACGATTCGCTGCTGCCCGATGTGATGGCGGAGGGGCGGATCAGCACCGACGTGACCCGGCGCATGTCCGCCTACGTTGTGGCGGCTGAGGCCACGGGAGCTGACGCGGTGCTGTCGCTTTGCTCATCGCTCGGCCCGGCCATCGATGTCGCCCGCAGGCTGGTCAGCATCCCGGTTATCAAAATCGACGACGCGCATACCGAGAAGGCTGCGCGTGAAGCCGATCGCATCGGCGTTATGGCGACCGTGGCGACTACCTTGCCGCCGACCGTGGCCCTGATTCGTGAGAAGGCGGCCGGGCTCAACAAAAACGTGGAAATCCGTGAGTCGCTATCGACCGCGGCCTTCCAAGCGCTGATGCATGACGAGAAGGATAAGCACGACGCGATGGTCGAAGAAGCTGCCCGGGCGCTCGCACCCCAGGTTGACCTGATCCTCTTTGCGCAGGCTTCGATGACCCGGCTGGCGCCCCAGATCGAGCAGGCGACGGGGCGTCCTGTGCTGACCAGCCCCCGGCTGGCCATCGAATACACCAAGCGCGTGCTCGATGAGTTGAAGGCAAAGAAGCAGGCCGCCGGCTGCTAGGCGGCTGAGCGAACACGGAACGATGCGGGCCAGGCGCTCTCAGCTTTCCAAACGGCGGGAGCCCTCGGACGCCCCCACTTGATATGAAGGAGAGGCAGGATGGGGAACGGCTACTTTCATCGAGTTCAACAGCAGACTCCGACCATGTTCTGGATCAACAACCCCACCCGCGAGGAGGCGGATCTGGCAATCGCGGCAGGCGCCGTCGGGTGCACATGCAA
>JAPLGX010000169.1 GCA_026389925.1 Chloroflexota bacterium | reverse complement strand
TCTTCTGGCCGGGCCAAACAGCGCGTGTTGCGCACGCTTCGCTGCGGCATGCGCCCCTCTCCGGCGCGCTGGGGCTGCTAACAGCGGTCGTCGCCCCTGGGTTGCTCATTCTGCTGGCGATCACGTTGTGTCTGATCCCGGTGGCGGCCCTGGGCGCAGTGCTGCTCCTTGCAGCCGTCGTGTTCGGCTGGATTGCCATCGGCGTGGAGGTCGGGAACCGCCTCGCGCAGGTCCTCAAGTGGAAACTGCACCCGGCCGCCTCGGCCGCGCTGGGCACCTTGGTGTTGACCCTGGTGCTCGATTTCATCGGCATCGTGCCGTGCGTGGGCTGGCTGGGCTCGGCCATCGTCGGGGCCATCGGACTGGGCGCGGTGGTGCTGACACGCTTTGGGGCGCGCACCTACGGTGAGGTGCCTTTGCCCGCTCCGCCATCGCAGCCGGCCGCGGCCTGAGTCACTTTGTGCACGCGAAAGGCAACGGGGGCTGACTCAAAAGTCCGATGCAATTGTGAAGAGTGGGGCCGTCCCAACGTTTCGCCCTTTTGGGACAGCCCCGTTGCTTTGTGGATGTGCCTCCCGTGGCCGCGCGCCTACTGGGTCGGCCTATCCCAGCTGACGATCCACACCGCAGCCGCCGACACCCCCAGCGCCGCCACGACGAGCAGAACCATACGCAGGCCCCTCAGGCCGAGCGCGCGCGTATCGAAAGCGACCACGCCAATCAACACCGCCGCCAAGATGACCCAGGCCACCAGCCGCGGATGGCGGCGCACCCAGTCTCCCAGGCGTTTCATATCGGCCTCATCACCCGGTCCGCACGCAGCCGTTTGAAGAAGAGCTGCGCCTCGGGCACGAACGATTCGCGTGCGGCTTCCTCCCAGGCGCGGATGCTCAGCCGGCCCAGGCCCGTGGCTTCGTAGCCCGAGTCGCGCCACACCGGGCTGCGGGCCAAGGTGCGGTCTGCATACACCAGGGCCGCCTCGCTCTGCAGCTCGGCCGAGGCGTGCTCCATGGCATGCAGCAAGAGCCGCAACCCTTGCTCGGGGGTCACGACCGGCAGGAGCAGGACCTCGTCGGCGCGGGTGACCAGGTTGTCCACTTGCCAGCCGATCAGGCCGATGATCTCTCCGTTCAGCTCGAGCAGGAAGTAAGCCTTCTGACCGAAGGCCGCCATGATGTCGGCCCGGCTCAGCAGGCGCGTCGGGCGGCGCACAAGGTTAATGAAGCCCGCAATCTCATCCGCATCCGGCGGGCGTCCGCGCCTCACCGAGGCTTCGCCGCGCGGGCGGGGTTGGGTTTCGGCTTCCGCCGGCCGCGGCACCATGGCCCAGGCCGCTTGCACCTGGTTCCAGGTCGACTCGAACGACTCGTCGTTGTGTATGACAACGTCGGCGCGGGCTAACTTCTCTTGCTGCGGCGGCTGGACGGCCACGCGCTGGCGGGCTGCCTGCTCGCTCATCCCGCGCTTCTCGCGCAGGCGCACCAGTTGGATCCACTCGGGAACATGCGTCACCCACACGGTGTCGCACAGCTCGACTAGACCGGATTCGAGCAGCTTGATGGCCTCGATCACCACGACCGGCGCGCGCGAGCGCTGCACCAGCAGGTCGAGAGCCTCGCGCACCAGAGGATGGACCACCGCTTCGAGTTTGGCCAGCAGTTTCGAATCGGAGAAGACAAGTTTGGCCAGAGCCTGGCGGTTGACCTCGCCCTGGTCATCGAGGGTCCATTCGCCGAAGGTACGCACCACCTCGGCGTAGCCGGGCGCACCCTTGGAGATCGAGCGGTGGCTGAGCGCGTCCGCATCAATACCGTACGCGCCCAGGTGCTCGAGCATCTTGCGCACGACGCTCTTGCCGGTGGCGATGTTGCCTGTCAGCCCGATGACGTATTTGCCCGGCCAGCGGCTCATGGAGGCGGGAATCCACTCTGGGGGAATAGGTGCAGCTCGATTGTAGTCGGGGGTGAAGAGGCTGTCAAAGCGGGCGCGGTCTCAGGGCACGGCCGTGCGGGCGGCATAGATCTGGTCGCCGATGGCCAGATAGAGGGTCTTATCGATGCCCAGGGCGAGCGCCGTGGCTTCACCTTCTTCGGAGGTCGTGACCCGGAAGCGCTCGAGGAAGTTGAGCGCCAGCGAGAAGCGGTACGCTCCGCGGCCGAATCCATCCAGGAAGAAGAGCGACGGTTCGGGCGGCTCGTTGTAGGTCACGCGGATAAGCTGGGCATCCACAATGCGCGGCCCGGGCGCACGTCCGGCGCGGGTGTCGTTGTAGAGCACCGAGCCGCACACGTTAGCACCGGTCTGCCCCCCGCCCGGCGGTTCGTAGAGCGGGTTGTAGGCGCAGCGCGTGAGCTGCCCGTCGGCGTGCAAGAAGAACACATCCCCGTTGGCCACCGCCAAGTCGATCGTGTCGGTGAGGTTGGGCACGCCCGCATCGAAGTAGTCGTTGGGCGGCTGATCGAAATGAAAGCCGCGTGTGGCATAGCGCCAGAACCCGTTGCTCAGCGGGTCGAGCACATACAGGCGGCCGTTGTAGTAATCGATAGCGCGCGCGCCAAGCCACCCGGTGCGCGGCGGCTCGAGCTCCCCGGCCACCGCGGCGCCGCCCGGCGGGCAGTACAAGATGCCGCCCTGCGCGTCGACCGCGACCAACACGCCGGCCTTCGCCGATTGAGGCATCTGTGTGCCCACGGTGATGTCCGGCACCCACACCATGTCCACCGGCGTCTCAATCGTGTGCTCGGGGTAAGCGCCCGATTCGCAATGGAAGGTCTCGTCAAGTTGATAGCCGCCCTGCCCCAGCACCAATCGCAACACGCGCCCCTGGGTGGCGTCCAACACGAACATCTGTCGGTCGCCGGCCACCAGCGCACGAACGTGCGTGTTGGCCCCCAGCCCGCCGGGCACCATCGGGCTGAATTCGAGCGGGGTGATGCCGTCGAGTTGATCAAGCGCCGCCACGCCTTGCTGGTGCAACGCAGCCCGTTCCGGCGACTCACCAAAACGCGCGGCATCCTCCAGGAGCACCAGGACCTCGCCCCACGCTTGGCGCACCTGCGCCGGGTCGGAGGTGAGAGCGGCCGAGCCCGCGACCTGGCGCGCTTGGTCCATCAACGCGGCAAACTGCTCGCTGCGGCCGCGGCGGAAATAGACCACGCTGACCAGAACAACCACCGCGACGGGGATGGCGATCGCTGTGGCCAGCATGAGCTGCGGCGGCAAGGTGAGCATGCCGCGCTCCTGCAGTGTGCCAGCCGGCATCAGTCGGGCAATGCCTTTGCGCAAAGCCATCCATGCGCTGCGGGTCGTGGTGCGTGCGGCGCTGGCAAGAGCGCTCAGCGCCGCCCAGGCATTCAGCCGCGGTTTGGGTGGCGCATCAGTGAATGGAGCGACGTGCGGCAGCGCCCCGTCACCACGCTCAGTGAGGGAAGGCGCCACGTGGATGGGCGGACGGCCGGAAGCCGGCCTCTCGATAATCGGCCCCTGCGGCGCCTGCGGCGACGGAGCGGGTTCTTCCGCTGCGCGCTCACGAGGTGCGGCCTGCTGCGCCTCGCGAATGATGGAGATGGCCTCGGCCGCCGAGCGCTGGCCGGCGGATGTTACCGGCGGCGGAGGCGCCGCCGTGGCACGCTGTTCGCGCACCACGGTCGCCAAGTCCGCTTGCTTTTGCGCACCGCCGGCGACCGGAGCCAGGCGCGCCAGCATGCCGCTCGTCTGGCCCACATTGCGCTGGGCCATGCGTTCGGCCACAGCGCGCAGCGAGAGGCGTTCGGCCCCGTCCAGCGCGACGTTCCAGCTCGGCGCGGGCAACGCAGCAATGAGCAGGCTCACCCCGCTCTCGCGCGGATCGTCGCCCAGCGGGATATGCCCGTAGCGCAGCTCCAGCGCACGCGAGCTGCCCAGCGGGCGCGTGGCGGATTCCTCGTGCGGAGGGTATAGGTTCACCCGCCCTGGCTGCGCCACCACCGCCAGCACCGAGCCGACATAGCCCAGATAAAGTGCCTCATCATGAACGACCAGGCATATCAGGTTGGCCTGCATTGCGGTCGAGACAACACCCGTGCCCGCCAGGAGCAGTTCTTCATTGATAGTCGTGAAGGCCGCACGCAGTGCTGCGGTGACCGAACCGGGGGTCTCGAAGTAGGCCCGCGCGCCGAGCTGGCACAGCTCATCGGCCAGCGAGGCCGGCGCTGTGCTGCCGGGCAACATGGCCAGGCCCATCAGGAGCATTTCGTTGCCGCGTCCGCGGGCACTGCGCCGCGGCGCCGGGCGCAACAGGTACCCGCGTGGCATCTCCTCACTCAGACGAGTGTTGGAGTATTGCACCGGCAGGATTTCGGCATCGAGAGCAGGCATGGCGCTATTGTAACCCGAAGGATTCGCGGGCGATTCGCATCGAGAGGCTGGCTGCAAGGAGTGTGCCCGCCGGGGCACGCGGACGACCGCGACCTCAAACTCGTCGTCCCCGCACGCTCAAGGCGCGCAGCCACGAGGGGACACATTTCTGGATTCCCGCTTCCATGGATTGATCGAGGTACGCACAGCCAAGACCGTCGTCCCCGCGTGTTCGAAGCGGGGACTCAGCAGGGCACCCGCTCTGGGCATGCCTCCGTTTCTGGAATTGCAGGGTTTGCGCGGTGCTCGGCGATACCATGCGGGGGAGGCCACGCACCCGAGGGTTGTGCCTGGATTCCCGCTTTCGCGGGAATGACGATCATGACACACAGCATGTCCGTCGTGCGCCCTCACAGCACGGACTCAGAAGGCCGCGCTTCATTCCTGCCTCCGGGGAAGTGAAAGAACCCGACCTTCTGCGGCGTAACTGTGCCGCTTCAAACAAACGGGGCCGCCCACGGTGTGCGTGTGGACGGCCCCGTGTTGTCGAGCGTGTCTGTGGCTCAGTCTTTGCCCATGATGTACTCGTGAATGCTCGCCGCGGCGCGCCGCCCGGCGACCATGGCCATCACCACCAGGTCTGGCCCGGTCACGTCGTCGCCCCCGGCGTAGACGCCCGGGCGCGAGGTTGCACCGGTGCCGCGGTCGATCTCGATCAGCCCCCAGTCGTGTGTCTTCAGATCCGGCGTGCTCTCGCCGATTTCCGGATCCGGCCAGTAGCCCAGGGCCAGCACCACGGTGTCGGCCGCGATCACGAAGTTCGATCCTTCGATGGGAACCGGTTTGCGGCGGCCCTTGGCGTCCGCCTCGCCCAGCTCGCACTGCAAGCACTCGACGCCGTTCACCCATCCATCCGGGCCGGCCAGGAAGCGCACCGGCTGGGTGAGGAAGCGGTAGCGTGCTCCTTCTTCGCGCGCGAGGGCGCGGTCCTTCTTGCCGCCCGGCATCTCGGCTTCGGTGCGCCGGTAGACACAGGTCACCTCTTCCGCGCCCAGTCGCAGCGCCGTGCGCAGGCAGTCGGAAGCAGTGTCGCCGCCGCCCACCACGGCTACGCGCCGTCCGATGCGTGGCTTCGCGCGCATCTCGGGGGGCAGGAATTCCTCGGGCACATTGGTGCGAATGAGGAAGTCGGTCGATTGATAAACGCCCGGCAGATCTTCCCCGGGGGCCTTCATGGTGGCGGGGATGCCCGAGCCGACGCCGATAAAGACCGCTGAGAATCCTTCCGCGAAGAGTTGCTCGATGGTGTGCGCTTTGCCGATCCGGGTTCCGGTGACAAAGGTGACACCCGCCCTGCGCAGGTCGTCGATGCGCGGCTGGACGGCGCGCTTGGCCAATTTGAAGTTGGGAATGCCGTAGACCAGCAATCCGCCGGCGGCGGGATAGGCCTCATACACCGTCACCGCGTGCCCGCGTTGCACGAGCTGCTCGGCGCAGGCCAGGCCGGCTGGGCCGGAGCCAACGATCGCCACGCGTTTGCCGGTCGGCATGCCGCGCGGGATTTCGACCCGTCCGGCCTCGCGTTCGTAATCCGCGACAAACGCCTCCAGTGCGCCGGTCAGCACCGGCTCGCCCTTCTTGTTGCGCACGCAGGCACCCTGGCAAAGCTGCTCATGCGGGCAGACGCGGCCACAAATCTCGGGCATGGAGGACGTCTTGCGGTAGACCGCCGCGGCGCCGAGGAAATCGCCCTGCTCGATCAATGTCATCGCGGTGGGGATATCGTTGTGGCCCGGGCAGGCTTCCATGCACGCGGCCGGGTCCGGGCAGTGGATGCAGCGCAACGCCTCGCGTTTGGCACGTTCGGCATCGAAGGGCAAGAAGGTCTCGTTGAAATCGCGAATGCGCTCACGGATCTCGCGCGCCGGCAGATCCTCGAAGGCGATCTTCATGCGCGCCTTGCGGTCGAGGGCATTGGAGTCGCTGGGTGTCGTCTGCATCGAACTTCTCTCCTCAAGGGATGCAACGGCCTCTGAGCACCCAGGCGATGCACATGCCAGAGTCCGTGTTGTGAATCAAGTCACAATGAGTCTAATCGCCGAATTCGGGGCGAGTTAGGGCATGAAGTCACATCTGCCGGAGATGAACATCACCCGCTCATGGGAGGACGATCCCGTCTCATGCGCCGCGCCGAGACGCCCGTGGGATGGGTGTGGAGATTGCAGATAGGCAAGACCGGATTGCCTGCAGCGGCGTCCCCTCGCAAGGGAGTCCGGCATCCGGCGGCCGCGAAAGCTGTCCGTTTCGAGGTCGAGCCGCCACCGCAGCATGCGGAGCGAGGCGCTCATCTTTCGTTAACCATTCGCGTATGCCGGCTTCACATTCGGCCGATACTTTGATGTGGATGAAGAGCCGATTGTCGCCACGCTCGGCGGATGGCGCTCGCCGCAGCGCGCCGCCTGCGACGCTCCCCTTTCGCCCTGGCGCTTCTCTCCTTATAATGTCACTTCATACCCGTGCATGGCAGGCGCGCAGGACAACCCAGACTCGTTTCTGCGCGGGAGGTTCGGCATGAAGAAATGGATGTGGATCCTTATCGCGGCGGTCGTGGTGATCGCCGTGATTCTTGGCATCGTGTTGGTCGCGCGCCGCCAGGCGCAAAGCCAGCTCGGCTCGCTTCAGACTCAACCGGCGGTTATGGGCACTCTTACGGCCTCGGTGGGGGCCACCGGCTCCCTGGAGGCACGCCAATCCACCGGGCTGAGTTTCGCCTTGAGCGGCCGGGTGGGCACCGTGGGGGTGAAACTAGGCGACAGGGTTGCCGAGGATGACATCCTGGCCTCCCTCGACCCGGCCTCGCTGCCTCAGCAGGTTGTGGCCGCGCAAGCAGACCTGGTCAATGCCCAGAAGGCACTCGACGACCTCCTCAAATCGGATGTGCCTCGAGCCAATGCGCAGCTGGCCCTGGCCAATGCCCAGAAGGCGTTTGACAACGCGAAGACGACCTATGAGCGAGTGGTGGTTGATTCCAAGAATGGCGGGTTGCTCAATGCGCAGGATTGGCTGGCCAAAGCCAGTGCGCGCTACAACTACCTGAGGCTGCGGCCCGAGGCGAGCGTTGGCTACCAGATCTTGCTGCAGCAGGCCTACCTCGAGTACATCCATGCCCTGCAGGCGGTGCAGAAGGCGCAGGCCGCCGTCGAGGATTCGCAGTCGCCCGGCAGCTCCGCCTCCCAGGCGACGATTGACACGGTGACCGGGCAGTACGAAGTGGCCAAGGCCCAGCTGGAGGAGGCCCAGCGCACTTACGACCGGCTGAAGGACGGACCCAACGCCGCGGATGTGGCGGCGGCCCAGGCGCGCGTGGATGCCATCCAGGCCACGCTCAACCAGGCGCGCATCAAAGCCCCCTTCGGCGGGACAATCACCGGCATGAGCCTCTTGCCTGGCGACCTGGCGACGCCGGGCGCCGTGCTCATCACCATAGCCGACCTCTCCGAGTTGCATGTGGATCTTCCGATTGCCGAGGTCGATGTGAATCGCGTGCAGGCCGGCCAATCGGCCTCGCTCACCTTCGACGCCGTGCCCGAGGCAACCTTTACCGGCCGCGTCACCAGCATCGGCCTGGCGCCGCGGGTTGCGGTCGGCGCAGTCACTTACCCGGTCACCGTCGTGCTGGATGCGCCTGATGAGCGCATCCGCCCAGGCATGACCGTGGCGGTGAACATCGAGGTCTCCCGCCTGGAGAACGTGCTGCTCGTGCCCAACCGCTCGGTGCGTTCAGTGCAGGGCGAGCGCGTGGTCTACGTGCTGCAGGGCGGGGTGCCCGTGGCGGTCAAGGTGGAGCTTGGCGCCTCGAACGACGTGCAAAGCGAAGTGCGCGGCGGGGATCTCAAAGAAGGCGACCTGGTGGTGCTCAACCCGCCGTCGCTGCTGTTCAGCGGGAACGGCGGCGGCGCGGTGTTCATGCGCGGCGGAGGCTGATGTGAGCGATTGCGTCATCTGCCTGGAGGAGATCACCAAGACCTATCGCATGGGGGAGGTCGAGGTGAACGCCCTGGCCGGGGTCTCGCTGCGCATTCGGCGCGGCGAAGCGGTGGGGATTATGGGCCCTTCCGGCTCGGGGAAGAGCACGCTGATGAATATCCTCGGCTGCCTCGACCGCCCGACCTCCGGCCGCTACCAGCTGGATGGCGAGAAAGTCGAAATGCTGAACGACGATGCGCTGGCGGCCATCCGCAACCGCAAGGTGGGGTTCGTTTTCCAGACCTTCAACCTGTTGGGGCGGGCCACGGCCCTGTCCAACGTCGAGCTGCCGCTGCGCTACGCGGGCCAGAAGAAAGGCCGCCGCGAGCGCGCGGCGCTCATGTTGCAGTCGGTCGGGCTGGGCGACCGCATCCGCCACCGCCCCACCCAACTCTCGGGCGGCCAGCAGCAGCGCGTGGCCATCGCCCGCGCGCTGGTCAACGAGCCGGCGATGGTGCTGGCCGATGAACCCACCGGCAACCTCGACAGCCGCTCGGGGGCCGAGATTCTCCAGCTGCTGATGCAGCTCAATCGCGAGCGCGGCACAACACTCATCGTCGTCACCCATGATCCCAGCGTGGCAGCCAAGACACAGCGCGTCATCCGGCTGCGCGACGGGTTGATCGAGGCGGAATATGTTCCTGGGTCAGAACCTGCTTGAGGCGCTCGAAAGCCTCACCTCCAACAAACTGCGCTCCGGGCTGACCATGCTCGGCATCGTCATCGGCGTGGCGGCGGTGATTGCCATGCTCTCGGTGGGCCAGGGCGCCTCGGCGTCGATCACCGGCGCGATTAACGAGATCGGCACGAATCTGATCTTCGTCGTCTCGGGCGGTCAGGAAGATGTCAACGTGGTGCGGCCTCTCACCATGGGTGATGCACGCGCCATTGCCGACCCGCTCAATGCGCCCTCCGTGCTGCTGGTCGCGCCCATGATCCAGAGCCGGGTTGACGTGGCCGCGGCCGGTGAAACCCGCAGCACACAACTCCAGGCCGTCACGGCCGAGTACCTGCAGGTGCGCAACGTGACCCTCAGCGACGGTGAGTTCATCAGCGACTCGCAGGTCCTCGGCCAGGCTTCGGTGGTGATCCTGGGCAGCGACGTGGCCACCAACCTCTTCGGCACCACCGAAGGCCTGGTGGGCGAGACGGTGCGGTTGCAGGGGCAGCCTTTCCGGGTCATCGGGGTGGAAAAGGCCAAGGGCGGCAGCGGATTCGGCAGCCAGGACGATCACGTCCTCGTTCCGCTCACGACGGCGCAGGCGCGGCTCACCACGCAGCAAGGCAGCACACCCGATCAGTTGGATACGATCTTGGCTCAGGCGGTCAACACCGAGGCCGTGCCGCAGGCGGTGACAGAGATCGAAGAGATCTTGCGGGCGCGCCACCGGGTGCAGGTGGGCAAGGATGACTTCACCACGTTCAAGCAGCAAGACATCCTGCAGACTGCGGCCCAGATCACCGGCGTACTGACCATATTCCTGGGCGGGATTGCCGCCATCTCACTCCTGGTGGGCGGCATCGGCATCATGAACATCATGCTGGTGTCGGTCACCGAACGGACGCGAGAGATCGGCCTGCGTAAGGCCCTTGGCGCGCGGCGGCGCGACATCCTGATCCAGTTCCTCACCGAATCGGCGACCCTCAGCCTGGCGGGCGGGACGATCGGCATCCTGCTCGGATGGCTCTTGGCGTGGACCATCGGGCAGATTGCGACCGCGACCGGCAATGATTTCACGCCGGTGGTGGGAGTCGATTCGATCCTCCTGGCGACACTCTTCTCGGCCGCAGTTGGGTTGTTCTTCGGCATTTACCCCGCCTCGCGCGCCGCCTCACTGCAGCCGGTAGAAGCGCTGCGCTACGAGTAGCTGCGCACGAGCTCTTGGCCGCCGCCTGCCCCCTGGCCCACCGCTCCAGGGCAGCGGGCTAGGCCGGGGAGATCACGGAGAACACAGAGACCGATCGGGTCCCTGTGAATTCTCTGTGATCTTTGTGTTATCTGTGGTAAAGGGTTTATGGACTTTGCGGAAGCGGAATGGGAACGAGTTCGAGGCGCTTGCCGGAGCGAGTGAGGCTTCCTACCGGCCGGTAGTGATCGTGAGCGCAGATGATGATCGCCTGGTTGTCTTCGACCCACGCCTGCCAGCGCTGTTTGCTGGCCAGCGTTTCGAGCGGCTCGGCGTCGAACGCGGTCAGCCAGTTGAGGCGCTCGAAATGCACCGCCAGGCTGGCCATGTCGCCGGTAAACAGAATGGGCCGTGGGCCCTCGACCAAGACGCTTTGGTGGCCGCGGGTATGCCCGCGCGTGACGACGGTGCGCAGGCCGGTGGTCACCTGCGTGTCGCCGTGCACGAGACGCATCTGCCCGCTCTGGATGAGGGGCTGAAAGTTGGCGGGCAAGTAGGTATTGCGCGTGCGTTCATCCGGCTGCGCCGCCGAGGCCCATTCCAGGCGCTGGACAAGGTACTTCGCACGCGCGAACGTTGGCACCACCTGGCCGTTCTCGATGCGTGTGTTGCCGCCGCAATGGTCCGCGTGCAGGTGCGTGTTGATCACCACGTCTATGTCTTCGGGCGAGACCCCCTGGCGGGCGAGTTGATCGAGCAGCGTGCCCTCGGGCCGTTCGAGCCCCCAGGCCGCGAGCGCGGCCTGGTCGAGCTTGGTGCCCAACCCGGTTTCGACCAGCACCGTTGTGCCCTGCGAGCGGACGAGTAATGCATGCAGCGTCATGGGGGTGGCCCCGTGCGCTTCGGGCGGCAGTTCGC
Source organism: Chloroflexota bacterium (assembly GCA_026389925.1). Classification (GTDB taxonomy): domain Bacteria; phylum Chloroflexota; class Anaerolineae; order Anaerolineales; family RBG-16-64-43; genus RBG-16-64-43. The sequence goes on along the minus strand of JAPLGX010000169.1, from coordinate 24,317 downwards.
CTTCCCACAACGTGCGTGGGACGAGACCGAACGGCCCGCCGGGGTCTTGCCAAACGGTGCCGTCATTGAGCAAGAGGATTTCAGGAACAGGCATGCGCAACGAAAACCCCGCCGAGCTAAGGGCGGGGATTGTAACACCGCGAGAGGGCATGTGGCACCGGCGTTTTCAATGGCGGTGCCTTTTCCTCTTCCCCCCTGCAGGCTGAGGTCCGTCGGCGGGTTGCGGCCCGCTTTGTGGCACGGCCTGCGGCTCGGGCACAGCCGATGCCGCACTATCGGTCTTGGCTTGATCTGCCTCCCAGTGGCAGTCTTTGTACTTCTTCCCGCTGCCGCACCAGCACGAGTCGTTGCGCCCTAACATGCGCCGCCCGGCCGGGGCAGCCCCCGGCGCCGCCATGCCACCGGCTCCCGGCTGGACCAGCCGCATGCGAAACACGCGCGCCACAATGCCGGCGCGCACCTGATCCAGCAGTTGTTTGTACAGATCAAAGGCGCGGCTCTTGTATTGCACCAGTGGGTCGCGCTGGGCATAGGCCTCCAGCCCAATCGAGGTGCGCAGCGCTTCCATTGAAGTGAGGTACTCCACCCACAGCTGGCCGATCGTTGTGAGCATCAGGTCGCGGTAGGCCTGCGAAAGGGCAAAGCCTCCCAGCCCGCTCACCAGCGCTCCGCGCGCTTCCGCCGGCCATTCGCGCAGTGGCTGGTCGGCCAACGCGGCCGGGTTCACTCCCGCCTCTGCCAGATCCGCCTCCAGGTCCGCGCGCAATGCCTCCGTCAGCGCCGGCAGCGTGTCCTCCGCCTGGCGCAGCCACAACTGCTCGCCCCACTCCTCGCGCACGGCCTGCATCGCGCCCAGCAGATGTTCGCGCACGTCGTCGGTTACGGCCTCGAGCTTCTGGTCGGCGAGGAGCACGGCGGCCAGGTAGACCCAATTGAAGCGCCCGGTGGTCACCGTGCGCCGTTGGTGCGTGCGTGCATCGAAGACAGTCTGCGTCGCCAGGGTCATCTGCAGAAGGGCGCGCGTTCGCTCGAGCCCCGCCGCCTCCGGCGCACTGAGTTCGCGCTCCACCTCCGCCAGCACGCGCTCGCGGCGCGCATCCAGCGCCGATTGCAGTTGCGCCTGGAGTGCCTCCACTGTCTTGTCGAGGTCGCCGCCTGCCTCCGCCGGTTTCGCAGCGGCAAGGCCGGTGCGGCGTTGGAGCCAGGTGGCCAGTTGATCGGCCGCGCGTGCCCACGCGGCTTGCTCAGCCAGATCAGCCAGATCCTCTCTGAGCGCTGCCATGGCCTGCGGCAGCATGTGCTCGCGCGGAACGTCCTTGGCCTCGATCGAGAGGCTCTGCCCGACAGCCGCCACAAGCGCCTGCGGCGTGAGCTCGCGCTCGGCATCCCGCGCCTCGATTTCGGCGCCCTCAATCGCGGTCTCGGCCGCCTGGCGCCGCTCGCGCGCCTGGCTCTCGGCACGCTCGGCCACCTGCTCCGCCTGCTCTTCGAAGGCCGCCAGCAAATGCTCGGCCTCCGCATCCATCGCCCGCGCCGCGAGTTCCGTCAGTTCCTTTGGAGCGACAGGGTTCTGTCCCTCCAGGCTGTCGGCCACGGTGCGCAGTGTGAAGGAGGGATACAATCCCCCGCTCGTGCGCGCCAGCGGCGGCTGAATCTCATCCAGCCAGGCCAGCAGGCGCCACGGGCCTTCTTTCTCCTTGAGCCCCGCCTCCACGCGCGCCTTAACCTCCGCTTCGAGCAGCGCCTGGATGTCCTCGGTCAGGTCTTCCTTCTCGAACACCCGCTCGCGCTGTTCGTAGATCCTGTTGCGCTGCGTGTTGAGCACGTCGTCGTACTCGAGCAGGTGTTTGCGCACATCGAAGTTGGCACCTTCTACGCGCGTCTGGGCCTGCTCGATCAGGCGGCTCACTAGGTTCATCGCCATCGGCACCGCATCGTCGATGCGCATGCGCTGCATCATGTCCGACACCTGCGAGCCGCCAAAGCGGCGCATCAGGTCATCTTCGAGTGAGAGGTAGAAACGCGAGGAGCCCGGGTCGCCCTGGCGTGCGGCGCGGCCGCGCAGTTGGTTGTCGATGCGCCGCGCCTCGTGCCGCTCGGAGCCCACGATGTGCAGCCCGCCCAGTGCGCGCACGCGAGCTTCTTCCTGCATGTGAGTGCGGAAGAAGCCGATCTCGGTGGCGTAGATACCGAGCCTCTCGGCGGGCAGCGCCTCCAGCGCGCCCAGGCGCTGGGCGTGCGTCAAGTCGTAAGGGTTGTCCGTGCGGCTACGGCGCAGCACGCGGTTGACCGCCGCCAGAATTTCCTCCGCGAGGTCCCCGCCCAGCTTGATGTCGACGCCGCGTCCGGCCATGTTGGTGGCGATCGTCACCGAGCCGAAGGCGCCGGCGGAGGCAATGATCTGTGATTCCTCCGCGTGGCGCTTGGCGTTCAGCACCTGGTGCGGGATGCCGCGCGCGAGGATCTCCAAGAGGCGCGGGCGCGCCTCGGGCGGCAACTCCAAGAGGCGCATCAGGCGATCGACGTTCTCCTCCGCCTCCGGATTGAGAGAAAGCTCGAGTTCGCGCGCCGCGGGCCGCAACACAGCCGGCGTGAGCGACGCCAGAGGTTGATTAAGGAATTCCAGGGCCTCGATCAGACGGCCGTCCTCTTGCGCGTTGTGGCGCTCGAACCAGGTATCCCGCAGGAGCAAGCTGAGCGCGAGGCGGCGCAGCGGTTCTGCGCGCAGCCGCTCGGAGAGCATTTCCGAGCGCTCCACCGAGGTCGTGCCAACCAATACCGGCCGGCCCAGGGCGTTCATCTGCATAATCTCAGTACAAATGGCACGCAGCTTGGCTTCCTCGGTGCGGAAGACGACGTCCGCATGGTCTTTGCGGCGCCAGTAGACCGGTGTGGCCGGGTCGTCTTTGCGGGCAAAGTAGAAGAAGCGGTCGCCGTTCTCCTTGTAAGGCACTTCCACCAGCGTACTCTCGGGCTGGGCGGCGGTGTGTTCGAGGTGGGTGGGGATGGGCACCACCTCCAGCTTGTAGATCTTGCTAAACTCCTCGGCCTCGGTGAGGGCCGTGCCGGTCATGCCGGCCAGCTTCGCATACAGGCGGAAGTAGTTCTGCAGGGTGATGGTGGCGTAGGTGACGTTCTCGGCCTGGACCTGCAGCCCTTCCTTGGCCTCCACCGCCTGGTGCAGGCCGTCGGACCAGCGCCGCCCGTGCATCAGGCGGCCGGTGAACTCATCGACAATAATCACCTGGCCGGCCTGCACCAGGTAATCCTTGTTGCGCTTGAAGAGGACTTCAGCGCGCAGGGCCTGCTGCAGGTGGCCGATCAGGCGCGCCTGCTCGGGCGTGACGTCCTCCGGCCGGTCGGGGTCGCGCAATGGCAGGCCCAGGACCTGCTCGGCATGCTGCTCGCCCACCTCGGTCAGCGTCACCGTGCGATCGCGTTCGTCGATTTCATAATCGTCGGGGCGCAGCTGGCGCACCGCTTGGGCCATGCGCAGGTATTCCTGCGGGTCTTCCGCGGCCGGGCCGGAGATGATGAGCGGCGTGCGTGCCTCGTCGATGAGGATGTTATCCACCTCGTCGACGATGGCGAAATTGCGCACGCGCTGCACGCGCTCCTCGCGGCGCAGGGCCAGGTTGTCACGCAAGTAGTCGAAGCCGAACTCGTGGTTGGTGCCGTAGGTGATATCGGCGGCATAGGCCTCGCGCCGATCGACCAGCCGTAACTGGTGCACGTCTTCCTGCGGGGAGGTGCGCTCCGGGTCGTAGACAAACGCCTTGCGCGCGTTGTCGGTGCGCGCCGCCTCTTGCAGCACGCCCACCGAGAGGCCAAGCAGCGTGTAGATCGGCCCCATCCAACGCGCGTCGCGGCGCGCCAGGTAATCGTTGACCGTGACCAGATTCGCGCCGCGGCCCTCGAGCGCGTTGAGATACAGCGGCAGCGTGGCAACAAGCGTCTTGCCCTCGCCCGTGCGCATCTCGGCCACCCGCCCCTCATGCAGGACCATGCCGCCGATGAGTTGCACGTCGTAGTGACGCAGGCCGAGGGTGCGCTGCGAAGCCTCTCGCACCGCAGCAAAGGCCTCCGCCAGGAGGTCGTCTAGGCTCTCGCCCTGAGCCCGGCGTGCGCGGAACTCTGCCGTCTTGGCGCGCAGGGCCTCATCCGAGAGGCCGCGATACTCGGTCTCCAGCGCATTGACCTGCGTCACCCGCTGGCTGTATTCCTGTATGTCGCGACGGTTCGGATCGCCGCCGATTAAGCGGACAAAAGACTTAAGCATGGCAGAAAGGACAGCCTTCTTTGGGAATCGTCGAACGAGGAAGTATACCGCGCGGGCACACGCCAGCCGAGGCGAACGAGAGGGCGGTGCGAGGAGTGCGCCGCCGCTCTATTCGTTAAACATCTCGCCGACGCTGCGGCCCTCATGCGCGCGGCGAATGACCTCGCCCAGGAGCGGCGCCACCGAGAGAATCGCCAGGCGGTCGCCCAGCAACGCCCTCTTCTCAGGAGCAATCGGCACGGTGTTGGTGGTGATGATCTGCTTGAGCGGCAATGCCGCCAGCCGTTCGGCCGCGGTGCCCGAGAGCACCGGGTGGACAAAGCACATGTAGACATCCAGCGCGCCGTGGGCCTTGACGATATTGACCGCCTGGACCATCGAGCCGGCGGTGGCTACCTCGTCGTCGACGATGATCACGTCGTGGTTGGCCACATCGCCGATGATGGTGAGCGCTTCGGCGGTGGGGTCGTTCGAGCTGCGGCGCTTCTCGATAAACGCCATGCTGCAGCCAAGCGTGACGGCAAAGTTGCGCCCCTTCTTGGAGAAGCCCAGGTCGGCGGCGACGATAACCGGATCCTTCAGCTGGTCGCGGCGTTCGACGAAGTAGCCGCTGAGGAGGTGGAAGGCGGTCAGCACGTCGCCCGGGATGGAGAAGAAGCCTTGGATCTGCCCGGCGTGCAGGTCGAGCACGATGTAGCGATCAGCGCCGGCCACCTGGATCATGTCGGCCACCAGGCGGGCAGTGATCGGCACGCGCGGCTGGTCCTTTTTGTCGGACCGCGCGTAGCACAGATACGGCACGACCGCGGTAATGCGCCCGGCCGAGTCGAGCTTGAGCGTCTGCAGGGTGATGAGCAGCTCCATCAGGTTTTGGTTGACCGGGGTCGAGGTCGTCTGAATGACATACACGTCTTGCCCGCGCACACTCTTGCGCAGGCGCACGAAGACATTCTCGTTGGGGAAGACGATCACGTCGTGCTCGCAGATGGCCTCGTTGAGGTAGGTGGAGATTTCGTTGGCCAGGTCCTTGGAGGCAGTGCCGGCAAGGATCTTGATTCCGCTGTACATGTCCACCTCGTCACCGTGCCTTGGCTGCGGCGCGCGATCGCCATTCGTCGCGCAGCACCGAATAGAGAAGCACGTCCTGGTATGCCCCCTCGCGGAACTCGGCCTGGCGCATGCGGCCTTCCAAGACAAAGCCCGCCTTCTCGTAAGTGCGCTGTGCGCGGCGGTTGGCTGCAAACACGCGCAAGAAGATGCGATGCAGGTTGAGGGTCTCGAACCCGTGGCGCAGGAGCGTCTCCATCACCTCGGTGCCCAGGCCCTGGTTCCACAGGCTCTTCTCGCCGATGGCGATGCCGACCTCCGCGCTGTGGTTGCGCCAGTCGATGTTGTGGTGTCCGGCCCCGCCGATGTGGCGCCAGGCGCCCTCGCCCGCATGCAGGTCGACAGCCAGGGGCCGCTCGTCCTCGGGGCGGGTGAGCATCTCCTCGAACCACTTCTCCTCGCCCACCATGCTCAGCGGCAGGTAGCGCGCCAAATACTGGCGCACCTCGGGGTCGGAAAACCAGGCCACATAGCGCGGCAGGTCCTCGCGCTCGAGCGGCCGCAGGCGGATGCGTGTGGTTTGCATCATGATGTCACCGCCGGACCCCAGCCTGTGCCGCCCGAAGGCGCGCGGCGGAATCGGGCGCGGGCCCATCTCCTAGCATTTCCTGGACGGCTGCGGCGGGCGAAAGCTCTCGCCGCACAACGCGCGCCAACATCTCCGGGTAGCACCCATCCGGCTGGGCCGCGTGCCAGCGCTCGGCCAACCGGTCGCGCAGGCGCGCGTCCAGCGCCGCGGCCACACGCTGCTGCCCGCGTTCGCGCCACAGCCCGCTGGCCTGCAGATACTCGCGATGGCGTAGCAGCGCCTCGACCAGTTGCTCCACCCCTTGCCCGGTGGTGGCTACCGTTTGCAGGATCGGCACCTGCCAGCGCGCCTCCGTCCCGCCCGAGGCGGCCGGCCCACCCGCGTTCCCGGCCAGGTCGAGCGCCGCGCGCAGCACGCGGACGGCGTTCTCGGCGCCGGGCAAATCCGCCTTATTGACCACCAGGAGATCGGCGATCTCGAGGATACCAGCCTTGAGAGCCTGGATGTCGTCGCCCATCCCAGGCGATTGGATCACCAGCGTAGTGTGCGCATGGCGGGCAATATCCACCTCGGCCTGCCCGGCGCCCACCGTTTCAATAAGAATGACCTCAAAGCCCGCAGCGTCCAGGGCATCGGCCACACTGGAAGTTGTGTGCGCCAGGCCGCCCAGCGAGCCGCGCGAGGCCATCGAGCGGACGAAGACCCCTGCGTCGCCGGCCAGGTCGCGCATACGGATGCGGTCGCCGAGAATCGCACCGCCCGAGAACGGGCTGGTGGGGTCGACGGCCACGATCGCCACCGCCGGGGGCCGCGAGCCGTGCAGCCCGGGGTAGGTCTTGGCGCGCAGGGTTTTGGCCAGCTCGTTGACCAGCGACGACTTGCCGGTTCCGGGGGCGCCGGTCACGCCCACCATGTACGCCCGCCCGGTGAGAGGATACAGTTCGCCCAGGGCCGCCTCGCCCTGGGGTTGCTCGTTCTCGATCAGGCTGAGCAGCCGCGCCAGCGCCAGGCGCTGGCCCGCTCGCACAGCCTGTGCCAGAACCGCATGGTCGCTCATGTGCCTCAAGGGCCAGAGCTATGGGCGCGCCCCTCGACTGCCTGGCGCACCCGGGCCGCAATCGTTTCGGTGGAGGCACCCGGCCCGAAGACATCCTTGACGCCGAGCGCTTTGAGCTTGGGCAGGTCTTCATCGGGGATGATGCCGCCGACGAAAAGCTGCACCTGACCCTGCCCTTGCGCGTGCAGGAGCTCGACCACGCGCGGCACCAGCGTCATGTGCGCGCCCGAAAGGATCGACAGCCCGACCACGTGCACGTCCTCTTGCAGCGCGGCTTCGGCGATCATCTCCGGCGTCTGGCGCAGGCCGGTATAGATGACCTCCATTCCCGCATCACGCAATGCGCGGGCGATGACCTTGGCCCCGCGGTCGTGACCGTCAAGGCCCGGCTTGGCGATCAGCACCCGAATCGTGGGCTGGCTCATGGTTTGCGGCTCCCTCAGACATGCGGCCCTCCGATTATACCCCAGGCCTTCGATCGGTCTTCGGCGCGGCTGCGAGTCGTCGGCCTCCAGCACGCATCGACTGCCGTCCTCGGCCACGTCAACGCACAGCGACCACGTGCAGCGCACGTGGCGAAGGGTTGCAATTCGCATGTCCGTCTGCTATCATCGCCGACATTGCATCTCGGCGGCAACTCCCACCTGCGCATGAAGCCCACGATTTTCGAGAGACGGCCGCGGCCGCGCTCGCGTCGCCTGCATATCGTGCTGGGCATCGTCATCCTGGCCGCTCTTCCATGCTACTGCGCCGAGGCAATATTAATTGCGTTAAAGACGCCGCTCCAACCGACGGCCACTTCGATGCCGACGTTGACCTCGACCATGATGCCTGCCACTCTCACGCCAACCGGCACGCTCCTGCCATCCGCTACGCCCAGCCCCACCTCCACCCTGGGCACGCCTTTTCTCACGCCCACCAACACACTCACGCCCACACCGCTGCCCAGCGCGACACCGACCCTGACACCCAGCGCGACCCCTCCACCCAGCGACACGCCGCTCCCGCCGAGCGACACGCCCGAACCGAGCCCCACCAGTTGACCCACACTTCGCGAGGCTGATGATGGATCGCAAAGAGCTTGTCGCGTTGGCCAAGGATCTCTTCTCTGCCGCAGGAATCTCAGGCCACGAGCAGCCGGCGCGCGACGTGGTACGGCCGACATGGGAACCTTTGGTGGACGAGATCGAGGTTTCGCGACTGGGGAGCCTGCACGCGCTGCGCCACGGCCGCGGCCCCGCTCCGCGCCCACGCGTGATGCTGGCCGCTCACATGGACGCGGTCGGCCTGATGGTGAAGCAGGTGGTTGGCAGCTTCCTGCGCGTGAGCGACATCGGCGGCGTGGACGCGCGCCTGCTGCCCGGCCAGCCGGTCGTTGTGCATGGCCGGCGCGCTCTCGCGGCCGTCGTGGCCCACGGTCTGCCTGCACGAGTTGCAGCATGTGGCCCACCGCTGGGAAGTGGCCGCGGTGGCGACGGTCAATGAGGAAATGACTTACGGCGGAGCCTTCACCTCCGCCTTCAGCCTGCGTCCCGAATTGGCGGTGGCGGTGGATGCCACGCACGCCGCGGGCCTGCCCGGCCTGCCGGAGTTCAAAGTCTTCCCCATGGGCGGCGGGCCGACACTGGGCATGGGTTCCGATATCCACCCGGGCTGGCTGCATACGTTCGAGGCGGCGGCCCAGGCAGCCGAGATCCCCTACACGCTGGAGGTGATGCCCGGGCACTCGGGCACCGATGCCCGCGCGATGCAGGTGACGCAGGACGGCGTGCCCACCATGGTGGTGAGTATCCCCGTGCGCTACATGCACTCGCCGGTGGAGGTGGTGGATCTCGGCGATATCGAACGCACGGGCCGGCTGATCGCGGCTGTGATTGCCGCACTCGACGACGATTACATGCAGCGCCTGGTTTGGGAGTAGCCGATGCCACGCACCTCGACCGCCCACCCTCGCGCTCGACCGCGCCCGGCCCCGGCCGCCCGTCGCCGAGGGATTCGTCCGCGACCCGCCTCGCCCGCCGTGCTGCGCAATTCGCTCGAGCTTCTGCGCCGATTGAGCGAAGCCAGCGGCGTCTCGGGCGACGAGGGCGCCGTCCGGCAGATCGTCCTGGAGGCCATTGCCGGGCACGCCAACGAGGTCCGGGTGGATGCGCTGGGGAATGTGCTTGCCCACGCGCGGACTGGCTCGCGGCGCGGCTTGCGGGTGATGCTGGCCGCCCACATGGACGAAGTGGGGCTGATGGTCATCGGCGTTACCGCCGAGGGGATGCTCAAGTTCGACCGCGTGGGCGGGGTCGATGAGCGCGCGCTGGTGGCCAAGCCCGTGCTCGTGGGCCGCGCACGCGTGCCGGGCGTCATCGGCGGCGCGCCGCCGCATCTCATCGACTGGGAGGACGAGCCGAGCCCGTACAAGATCACGGCGCTGGCCATCGATATCGGTGCGCGCTCGAAGGAGGAGGCCCTCAAGCGGGTCCACCCCGGCGATGCGGCCGTGTTCGCCACGCGCTTTGAGCGTCTGGGCAACGTACTGCGCGGCAAGGCCCTCGACGACCGGGTGGGTGTGGCCACGCTCATCGAATTGGTGCTCGACCCGCCGCGGGGCATCGAACTGCTGGCCGCGTTCACCACCCAGGAAGAGGTGGGCCTGCGGGGCGCGGCCGTGGCCGCGCATGCTCTCGATCCACAAGCGGCCATTGTGCTCGACTGCACGCCGGCCAACGACCTGCCGCTGTGGGATGGAAGCGAGAATACGACCTACAACACACGTCTGGGGTTCGGGCCGGCCATCTACGTCGGCGATCGCGGGACGCTGCCCAACCCGCGCCTGATCGAGCACCTGGTGCGCACGGCCGAGGCAGCCGGGCTGCCCTATCAATACCGCCAGCCGGGCGGCGGCTCGACCGATGCGGCGGCCATTCATCTGGCCCGCAAAGGCATCCCCAGCATCTCCCTGTCGGTGCCCGGGCGCTACCTGCACACGCCGCTCTCGATGATCCATTGGGAGGATTGGCGCGCGAGCGTGTCCCTGGTGCGCGCGGCGCTGGCTCGCCTGCGTCCGGACGACATCCGCTGAAGCTCGACCGCGCCGCTGCGCCGGGCGCTGAGGGAGGACGATGTGAAAGCACTCATCCGCAAACTATCCGAGGCCTACGGCCCCTCCGGGCGCGAAGACGCGCTGCGGCAGATCATCCGCGCGGAACTACGCGGTCTCTCGGACTACATCTCGGAAGACCCACTCGGCAATCTGCACGCGGTGATCAAGCAGAAGGCGCGCAGCGGCCGGCGCATCATGCTGGCGGCGCCGATGGACGAAGTGGGCCTGCAGGTTTCGCATGTGGATGAGAATGGATTCTTGCGCTTCGCCCCCCTGGGGCCGCTTGACCCGCTGCACTGCGTGGGCGCGCGGGTGCGCTTTGCCGACGGCCGGGTGGGCGTGATTGGACTCGAGCCGCGCAGCGAGGCCTCGGCTCTCCCAACCGTGCGCCAACTCTTCGTCGACGTGGGCGCCGTCGATCGCGAGGGCAGCACATTCAAACCGGGCGAGGCCGCCGTGTTCGACCGCTCGCTGGCCGAGATCGACGGCCGGCTGGTGGGCAAAGCCCTCGGCGGGCGGACGGCCGTGGCGGTGCTGCTCGAAACCTTGCGCCATCTCAAGCGCACACCGCATGAAGTGCAGTTCGTGTTCAGCGTCCAGGAGCAGGTGGGCTCGCGCGGCGTGCGTACCGCGGCTTACAGCCTTGAGCCGGAGGTGGCCCTCACGCTTGGCCCGGCGCCGGCCAGCGACATTCCGCGCGGCAGCCCGGCGGCCATTGCGCTCGGGCGCGGCCCGGTCATCCGCGCACGCGAGGGGTTCGCCATTTCAGATCCGCGCATCGTCGAATGGATGGCGGGGCGGGCCAGCGAGGCGCGCCTGCCGCATCAACTCGGCGTCTTCGATACCTCCGCCTCCAATCCGACGGCCATCCAGACCAGCCGCGCGGGAATTGTGACCGCGGGCCTGGGCCTGCCGTGCCGCTATCTGTACACCGCTTCCGAGATGGTGGATCTAAGCGACGCCGAGAATGCGGTCAAGCTGCTGCTGAGCCTGCTGGCCTCGCCGTTGCCCTTCTAGCGCTGGCCAGTCCGGCAGCGGACGCCGGCAGAGAGTGAGTTGACCCGGCGATGATCGAACGATTGGTTGTGGGGATAACCGGCGCGAGCGGCGTGACCTACGGCATTCGCCTGCTGGAGGCGCTGCAGCGCACTCAGGTCGCGACGCACCTGGTGCTCTCCAAGGCCGCGCGGGTGACGATTGCCCAGGAGACCGAATACAAGCTGAGCCAGGTGGAGGCGCTGGCTCATACCAGCTATTCGCCCGACGACATCGGAGCGGCGATCGCCTCCGGCTCATTTGCCACGCGCGACATGGCCGTCATCCCGTGTTCGATGAAGAGCCTCTCGGGGATTGCCACCTCCTACTTGGCCGATCTTATGGCGCGCAGCCGACGTGACGCTCAAGGAGGGCCGGCCGCTGGTGCTTGTGGTGCGCGAGACCCCGCTCCCTCTGGGTCATTTGCGGCTGGTGGCGCAGGCCGCCGAGGCCGGCGCGGTGATCATGCCTCCGCTACCCGCCTTTTACACTCACCCGCGCACGATTCAAGACATTGTCGACCAGACGGTGGGGCGAGTTCTGGCGCGGCTGGGCATCGAAAGCGACCTGCTCAAGGTATGGAACCGACTGTAGCTGCGCTGCTCGAGCTGTGCGCCGAGTGCCACGCTTTCACTTTAGCCACGGCAGGCGCTGCGGACGAGCCGATGGCGGCGGCGGTGTACTTCGCCTACACCCCGCAGCTCGAATTCTTTCTTCTCTCCACACCCGACACGCAGCATGGCCGCAACCTGGCGCGCGACCCGCGCGCGGCGGTAACGCTCTTCCCGCCCAGCCGCGCCTGGCAGGAGATCCGCGGCGCCCAGATGCGCGGGACGGCGCAGCTTGTGGACGGCGCGCAGCACGAGCGCGGCTGGCAGGTGTACCGCGCCCGCTTTCCGTTCGTGGGTGAGTTGCAGGCAGCGCTGGCCGGCGCCCGGCTGCACCTCTTCCGGCTGAGCTGGGCGCGCGTGGTCGATAACCGCAAAGGCTTCGGCCACAAAGAGGAATGGCAGTGGACCAGCCCTCCAGCTTAAGCAAAGCCGCCGAACGCGGCGAGCCTTCGCACGTGTGGCGCGCCGGCCAAGAGCGCCGGTTGCAGATGATCCGACGTGCCGCGCCGCAGCTCGCCTCGGCGCGCGTGCTCGTGGATGGCTGCGGGCTGGGGATGTACGTCCGCGCCTTGCGGCCCTTCGCGCGCTCCGTGGCCGGCTTGGATATCGAGATCGAACGCGTGCGTGAGGGCTCGCGAGCAGGAATCGCGGGGCTGCTCGCCGGCCAGGCGGAGGCGTTGCCCTTCGCCTCGACCTCGTTCGACCTGGTCCTCTCCAACGAAGTGCTCGAACACGTGGCGGATGATCGCCAGGCGCTGCGCGAGATCATGCGCGTGCTGCGGCCCGGCGGCCGGCTGGTCCTCTTCGTGCCGAATCGCAGTTACCCCTTCGAGACCCACGGTGTGTATTGGCGCGGGCGCTACCACTTCGGCAATATCCCGCTCGTCAACTACCTGCCCCGCTCATGGCGCGACCGCCTGGCGCCTCATGTTCGCGCCTACACCTCACGCGAACTCGATGGGCTGCTGCGCGGCCTGCCGGCGCACCCGGTGCAGCGCACGATCGTCTTCGGCGGGTACGACAACATCGTAGCCCGCGCGCCCCGTCTGGGGCGCCTGCTGCGCGGCGTGCTGCAAGCCCTCGAAAACACGCCTCTGCGCGCTTTCGGCCTTTCTCATCTGTGGGTGGTCGAGAAAACTGGCGGATAGAGCAAGAAGCAGCACCCGCGGCGGCGGGTGTCTCACCACCGAGTACGCCGAGACCGCCCAGAGGACCAGACTCTGCATCGCTACCAGGCAGGTCGCTTGAGCCCCAGGGTGCGGGACGTCCCCCGGCACATGGCTCGTCCGCGGTTGATACCCGTCAGCTTGACTGTGTTCTCCGTGCTCTCAGTGGTCAAATGGTCTGCGTACGGAGAGGCGCATCGCGTAGTAGTTCAGGCTTGAGCGGGGAGGTACGGGCGCGCAGCGGCGCGGGCAGGCGCACGCGCGCGAGCAACTGGCGCGCCAGCTCGCCCGCACGCCAGAAGATCACCGCCGCCATGCCGTGGGCCAGCACCGCAAACAAGGGCGGCGTCCCCAGTGTGTAGTAGGTCCAGCAGGCACGCGTCGTGCCCCACAACTCGAGGAAGTAGCCCAATCCCGCACCCGCCGCGAATGTCAGCACGGCTGTGCGCCGGTCGCGCATCGTGAATGCGATCAGCGCGCAGATGACGAGCGCCGCCTGAGTGAGCGACATGCCCCGCGTCGGCCAGACGAATTGCAGCATCAACGCGTAAAAGCCGGCGAAGAGAACGCTGTGGGCGATCGCGAAGTTCCGCCCGCGCTCACGCGGCAATAGGCGCGCGAGCAGGCGCACCAGCCGGTCAATCGACAGACTGGCAATCGGCCAGGCAGGAATGATCCACAGCGGCGGGCGTTCCAGTGTGAAGTAATTCCAGATGTGCGTCTGCGTGCCCCAGCCCTCGATGGCCAGTCCGCCGGCCAACCCCACCCCAACGATCCACACGTCGCTGCGCAAGTCCGCCCCGGCCATGATGAGAATCGACATGGCGGCGAAGATGCCGATCAGCAGCCAGTCAATCTGGCTCCAGAGGGGCCGCTGTGGGTCGAACAGGGCCACATAGTCGCGGACCAGCGGCCACCAGACCCACATGATGAGCCCAAGCGTTGCCACGAACGCGCTCATCAGATACATGCCCGCACGCGATAGGCGGGGCATGCGCAACGCGCGTGCTGCCCATCGGATCGGCGAGAGCATCAGCGGGGATGCGGTCAAGGGCAATTCACTGCTCACAAAACAAACCTTTCCTTACGACTCTCGCTCGCCGAAAGCGCGGTGCGGTCATGGCCCGGGTTCAATAGAGTTCGGGCCGACGATCGGCCAGGGCCGGCAAGGTTGACCGCACCTGCTCGACCAGGCCGAGAGCGATTGTGGCGGTGACGAGGCCCGGCTCGCTGCCCGCCTCAGCACATGGCTCACCCCATGGATCGATGACGGCGCTGAGCCCGGCAAAGCCTTGATCCCCGGCGCGGCCGGTACAGTTGCAGCCCAGCATGAAGCACTGGTTCTCCACCGCGCGCGCGCGCAGCAACAGGCTCCAGTGTTTCGCGCGCGCCTCGGGCCAGGCCGCCGGCACAAGCAGCACCGTGGCGCCATGGCTCACCAGCGCACGGAACATCTCCGGGAAGCGTAAGTCGTAGCACGTCGCCAACCCGGCCGTGCCCCATCCTAGATCCGTGGTAACGAAGCGGTCACCCGGCGCCAGCCAGCGATCCTCGCCCATCAGCCGGAAGAGGTGCACCTTGCGATATGCGGCGCGCAGGTCTCCCACCGCATCGAAGAGAGCAAAGGTGTTGTAGGCCTGGCCGCCCTCCGCCTCGAGCAGCGTGCCGCCTACCCACATCCGGCTCTCGTGAGCCACCCGGCTCATCTCTGCGAACAGACCCTCGCCCAGACCCGTGGCGTGCCGGCGCCAATGAGCCAGGTCATAACCCACGGACCACAGTTCCGGCAGCAGGAGCAGTTGCGTGCCGCGAGCGCGCGCCTCCGCCGCAAAGGCACGCACGGTCTCGAGGTTGGCCTGCGGTTGACCCACCTCGACATGCATTTGGGCAAGCGAGACGACGATGTCCACGATGGCGGTGCTCACGATGTCGGGGTGGGGGTGGGAGTCTCGGTCGGGGTCAGCGAAGGCGTGGGCGTCAGCGTCGCGGGCGGGGTGGCGGTTGCCGTTTGCGAGGGCGTCGGGCTGAGCGTTCCGGTGGGCGTGCCCACGACCACCAACTGCACCCAAAAAGCTTGATCGCCTTGCACGCCGTAACCAAAACGGATCCCATCCGGGCTGCGCAACATCCAGTAACCCATGAAGGTGCCGGCCTGGGTGGGGGTAACCAAGGTGATGCTGATCTCGCTCTCGCCGCCCGGAGGAATCGTCTTGCCTATCGCCTGGTTTTGCGGACCGCCCATCCGGTCGCCGCTGAAAAACACGATCTGCGCGTCGGGTCCCCAGATGCACGCGCCTACGTTCTTCAGGCGCCAAGTCTTGACAACCGTATCCGCCGGCTTGACTTGCGAGTTGTCGGGCAGAGTGACATCGGCAACGAATTGCATGCGATAGCACGGGATGGGAGTATCGGTTTCGGTGGGAAAGAAAGTCGGCTGCGCGCGCAAGGTGGCGCTCGGCAGCGCCACCGGCGTGGCGGTGGGCAAGCCCGGCGTGATCGCCAGCCCAGGCGTCGGCGTGTGGTCGCGTGCCACCTGAGTGAGCACGGCCTGAACCGTCAGGGCCGCGATGGTCGCCGGACCGGGCGTGGGCGCGCCCAATCGCAGGCTGCACGCCGAAGCCAGCCCCGCCAAGACAAGCGTGAAAAACCCTCTCCCGACTGTCATGCGCATATCGAACCCGGCATCCTCGCGAATCGATTCTATCTCATCCCACGGTCCGTCAGTTGATTTCGATCTCGAGCATCGGCGTGAGCGCCGAATTGCCCGCCGCGTCGTAGGCGCGTGCCTGGAGGGTATGCCGCCCGGCCGGGAGGCCGCTCCATCTCATCGAGTATGGCGCGCGCTCGAATACGATGACGACGTGCCCGTCAAGGATCAGCTCGACCCGCTGCACACCATAATTGTCGCTGGCCTCCACCACCGCTGCCAGCGGGGCCGCACGCGGCAGATCGACTCGACCCTGTGCCGCTGGTGTCGCGAAGTGCACCTCCGGCGCCTGGTTGTCCACCGTCAGCGGAACAGCCATGCGGCGCAAGTTGCCTTGCGCGTCGGTCGTGCTGACTTGCAGCGAGACCGTGCCGTCCAGCGCGGCCGTATCCCACGTCGCCAGCAGCGCCCCCGTGAGAGGCTTATCGCCCTCGGCCAGAAGCAGCCACCGCTGCGGGTAGAGTCCCTCGCCAGCCTCCAGCCGGAAGTGAACCATCTCGGGCGTGGCCGCGGTGCCATGCACCTCCACCGGGCCGCGCACGATGGCAAAGGGTGCCGGTGCGCGAATGATCAGATCGGGTGTGGCTTCGAAAGCCAAAGGCAGCGTGTCGTATTCCTGGGGCGCAAGTACCAACCCATTGGCCAAAGCCCACTCGCGGGCGGCTGGCGGCGGGTTGACGAAGCCCACGTTTTCCACCAGCGCCGTCGGAGTCCACAGCGTGGCACGCCGCCCAGTTTCGCGATTGATCGCCACGGACTGATAGTAGGTATCGTCGGACGTGGGCTCAGTGCCCGAAAGAAACACTTCGCTGACAACCTGCTGGCAAGCCGGTGTGGGAAGCATCCCGGAGGGCGAGCACACGCGCACTCGGCTCACCTCCGGCGGCTGAGCCAATTGCGCGGACGCATAAGATCCGGCGGACCACGCCAGAACCGCTCGTGCGACGGGCTCGGCGATGTTATCCAGCGAACCGTCCGAAGGGCCCGTTGAAGTCGCCAGCACGCCGACAACCAGACGGGAATCGAACGCGAACGCCCAGTGATGGATCCCGCTCAGGCTGCTCCCGGCAGCCAGCGCGCCGGACGGTGCACGCGAGCCGTTGCTGGCAAGCACTTCCCGGCGGAGGCCATCCTGGATGAGGTAGGCCAGTCCGCGGCTGAGGACGAGACGCGGCTCGACCTGCGCGGCGGGCATCACCGAGTTCCCGCCTGGGTCGCGAGCCGCAAGAATGAGAATGGGCAGGCCGTTGGCCGAAGCTGCACGATCGAGGCCCCCCGCGGCGAAGATGGCATAGGCTCGCGTCAGCTCGAGCAGCGACAGCTCACCCTGCTGGCTGAACAGGCCCGGCAGGCCGCCCGCAGTATCGGCCAGCGCACCCAGGCCCACGCCGGTCAGCGTCTGACGCAGATTGTCGCCGCCCACATCGGCCATCGCACTGACGGCCGGCACGATGCGCTCCTCGCGCAGCGCCTGGCTGGCCAGCATCGGGCCGAGGTAGCGGCCGTCGAGGTTCGTGGGCGTCACCCGCGTGCCTTGCGCTTGCCCAACTGCCTGAGGCACGTCCAACACCATGGTGCCGGGTGTATACCCTTTGGCAAAGGCCGTGAGATAGACAAACGGCAGGACGGCCGTGCCTGCCTGACCGTAAGCTTCGCTGCCGCTCTTGCCGCGAGCGGAGGTGAAATAGGCGAGCAATTCCGACCGCTCGACATCCCAGACTGCCACGGCCAGGTCGGCCTCGCCGGCCGGCTGCGCTGTGTCGAGGAACTCTGCCGCGGCGCATTCGCGTCCGTCCAGGGTGGGCATCGCCGTTACGGCAGTACCCGATTGAGCGCGGGCCAGCACGGTTTGCGCCGCGCACAGCGCCTGCAACTGCATCTCACTGTCGAGGCTGGTCGTGACCACAAGGGGTGTCGCACTCGCCGCAAGCCGCGTTTCTTGCTCTTCGAGTTGACTCCGTGCCAGGGCGAGGAAGTCCGAAGTGACCGGGCTGAGGGCGGAGACCGCCGGTTGAATGACGGGAGTGGCCGCCACGGCCGTTGCGGCAGAGGCCGCATCGACCAATCCGCGCTCGCGCAATTGCCGCACCAGAATATTGCGTGCCGCGGCGAGTGCATGCACATTGCCGCCGAGCTCAGGCTGGCTCGAGAGCGCGGCCAGCGTCGCCCACTCGGCAAGCCCCAGCCGCTCCGCATGCACGCCATAGTCCTCGAGCGCCGCCGCGTCCAGGCCGCGGGTCAGATGACCGTACGGCTGCGTGTTGAGGGACCACTCAAGGAGTTCTTGAGTCGAATAGCGTGAGGCCAATTCACCGGCCAGGATGGCCCGCGCCATCGGGCGGGTGGCGAAGGTCGCCGCCAAATCCGGCCGCTCGGCCAAGCCCTCGGCCGCCAACCCGGCGGCGTCCATCGTTCCTTTGAGGCTGTGCGCTATGGCGGTCAGCCCGGCGCCCACCCCCGCCGGTCGGCTCGTTGTGTCGATACCCAGCGCAAGCTGTGCCGCGGCGAGAGCGAGTGGCGGCACTGCATGTCCCTCTCCTGAGGAAGAGATCGAAAGCCAATACGGCGTGTGAGCGGCGTCCGCCACCGAGGAGAGCAGTCGGCTGCCAGTTCGATCGACAAAGCGCGGCGAGGTGTAGGGCGGGCCGGGGATATCGAGCCGCACGCGCGAGGCCGCCCTTGCCGCGGGGAACAATGTGATCGCGCTCCACAGCGAGTAGGCGGCGGCCAAAAGGAGGATGAGGCCCGCGACGCCCAGCAACGCAGCCGCCAGGCGGGCGAGGACTGCCGCCGGGCGCAGACGGCCGAGGCTGCCTGCGGGCGCACGCAACCACCGCCGAGTGCGCCTCAAGCGGTGATGCCGGGCCGCACGCAGCGTTTTCCACATGCCGAGGATTATACTTGAGCGAATGCGGCCGGCCCTCTGGCGTGGCGCCGCGACTCACGCTCAGCGTGAACGGTGGAGGCCGTATGACATCGCTCCACGTCGGGTTGTCTGGCGAAAAGCAAATCGAAGTCACGCTGGCCGTCAGCGCGACGCATATGGGCAGCGGCAGCATGGGCGTCTTTGCCACGCCGGCCATGGTGGCGCTGATCGAGCGCACGGCAATGGAACTCGTGCAGCCGGCCCTGGCCGAGGGCGAGACCACGGTGGGCGCAGAGGTGCACGTTCGCCATCTGGCGGCCACGCCGCTGGGCATGCACGTGCGCGCACGGGTCGTGCTCGAGGCCATCGACGGCCGATTCCTCACCTTCTCGGCCGAGGTCTATGACGACAAAGAGAAGGTGGGCGAGGGCACCCACAAGCGGGCCATCATCCGCAACGACCGCTTCATGGCGCGCCTGCAAGAGAAATCCGCCTGAGCGTTGACCCGCCCCCGGCCGGGATGATAGAATGCGCCTCCTTTGCCGGGAGCCACACGCATGCGTTATCACATATGGACTGAAGGCTGTCAGATGAACGTGGCCGACTCGCAGCGCGTGGCCAGCGCGCTGGAGGGCCTCGGCTACCATCATGCCGACACGCCGGAGGAAGCCGACGTGGTAGTGCTCAACACGTGCGTGGTGCGGCAAAGCGCGGAGGATCGCGCCTACGGCCGGCTGACCACCCTGCGCCCGCTCAAGCTCGAGCGCCCGGGCCTGGTGATCAACCTGATGGGCTGCCTGGTGGGCGTGAAGGGCAAACAGGCCTTGCGCGATGCGCTGCCGTATGTCGACGTGTTCTCGCCGCCCTCCGACCCGCGCCCGCTGCTGCGCTTCCTGGCGCGCGAGAGCGAGGGGCCGGCGCTCGCGTACGCCGAAGCCGAGGCTCATGCCGCGCTGCAAGACGATCTGAGCCTGGGCACGGTGCTGCTCAACGTGCCGGAAGCCGAGCGCGGCCGGCTGGTAGCGGCGCATGTGCCGGTTGTGTACGGCTGCTCGCACGCCTGCAGCTTCTGCATTATCCCCATGCGCCGCGGGGTGGAGCGCTCGCGCCCGGTAGGCGAGATCGTGAGCGAGGTGCGCTGCCTCGTGGAGCAGGGCGTGCGCGAGGTGACGCTGCTCGGGCAGATTGTCGACCGCTATGGCAGAGAGGTGCCCGACGGGCCTCGCCTCTCGGACCTGCTGCGCCAGGTGCATGCGGTCGAGAACATTGAACGCATTCGCTTCCTCACTTCGCATCCCAACTGGATGGACGACGAGGTGCTGCGCACGGTGGCCGAGCTGCCCAAGCTGTGCGAGCACATCGAGGTGCCGGTGCAGGCCGGCGACGATGAAGTGCTGGCGCGCATGAAGCGCGGCTACACCGCGCATGATTACCGCCGCCTCATCGAACGCATCCGCCGCCTGGTGCCCGGGGCCTCGATTGCCACCGACATCATCGTCGGCTTCCCGGGCGAGACGCGGCAGCAGTTCGAGCGCACCTACTGCTTGCTGGAGGAGCTGCGCCTCGATGTAGCCCACCTGGCGCGCTACTCGCCGCGCCCGGGCACACTGGCCGCACGCCGCTTCGAAGACGACGTGCCCGAGTCCGAGAAGAGGGATCGCTTCCGCGCGTTGGAGGACTTGCAGGCCGGCATCGCCGATGAACTCAATCAGCGCAGCGTGGGACGCACGCTGCAAGTGCTGGTGGAGGGCAAGCACAAGGGGCGCTGGAAGGGGCGCACCCGCAACAATCGCCTGGTCTTCTTCGACGACCCGGGCGAGTGGCAGGGCATGCTGGCCGACGTGCGCATCCGCCAGGCAACGGCCTGGAGCCTGCAAGGAGACGTGTCCGCCTGAGGTCAGCCGCAGCCTGCGATAGGCCAGGAAGTGGCTAACCGGATGAGGGCCCGGCACGCATTACACATGCCCGCGCCCGCGGGTGGCATGCGCACGGGTTGCCGCGCCCGTTCCACCCGCATCGTGTGTGTCCACTCGCTGGCGCGCCGCGCGCCGAGAGTGAGTCCGGGATTTGACGGCCGTTCCTCCGCGCCGGGTGGCAGCGCAGGCGTGCGAGGAGTCTTGGCAATCACGCGGGACAAATCAAAGGGGCTGTCCCAAAAGGGGGAAGTGTTGGGACGGCCCCTCTTTTTGCACACGATCCGGAGCTACTTGACTTCGACCGACGCGCCGGCCGCCTCGAGCTTGGCCTTGGCATCCGCGGCCGCTTCTTTGGCCACGGCCTCGACCACCTTCGCGCCCGCGGTCTCGGCCAACTCCTTGGCTTCTTTTAGGCCCAGGCTGGTCAGTTGGCGGATGACCTTGATGACCTCGATCTTCTTCGGGCCGGTCTCCTTGAGGATGACGGTGAACTCGGTCTTCTCTTCCGCCGCAGGGGCGCCACCGGCCGCCGGAGCGCCGCCAGCCATCGCCATGGCCACCGGAGCCGCCGCCGTAACGCCCCACTTCTCTTCGAGCATCTTCGAAAGCTCGGCCGCTTCGATCACGGTCAGCGTGCTGAGCTCGTCAACTAACTTCTGCAAATCAGCCATTGCCTAGATCTCCTTTGCTGTTTCCATAAGAACGGTTCCGGGTCAGGCTGCCGCTTCGGCAGCCGGGGCGCCACCCGCCCCCTTTTCGGCGTAGGCTTTGAGCACGCCCACCATCTGGCGCGCGGAGCGCGCCAAGACGCCGACCATGCGGCTGGCCGGAGCCTGCAACACGCCGACCAAACGCCCCCGCACCACCGGCAGCGGCGGCAACTGAGCCAGCGAGCGAACCTCGCCCGCGGTCAGAACGCGGCTGCCGAGCAGCCCGCCCCTAACTTTGAGCGCCTCCATCTCCTTGGCCGTGTCCATTACGGCCTTGGCGACTGCCACCGCGTCTTTCGTGGCGAAGGCCACCAGCGTGGTGCCGGCCAAGTGCTCTCCGGGAATCGGCAAGCCGACTTCCTTGAAAGCAATCTGGATGAGCGTGTTCTTGGTCACGCGCACGATGCCATCGGCTTCGCGCACTCGCGACCGCAACAGGTTCATGCCGGGCATGGCCAGCCCGCTGAATTCAGCCAGCACAACGCACTGACTGCGTTTCAGCAGGTCGATGTACTCCGCCACCCTTTCGCGTTTTTGCTCTGCATTGAGCGCCAAGAGGTATCACCTCCTTCCCAAATGAAAAGTCTTTGCTTCGCAGACGCCCAAGCAAAGACTTCCCACACTCTATGGAGGGAGGAAATCTCCGCCTCGGCAGGATCTTCGGCCCGCGGAGCGCTTGCGCACGCCGGGGGCACCTGCTGTCTGCAGCGAAGCAAGTATTCGATTGAGCGCCCGCGGCGCGGGCCTCGTGCCCGCTCGCGCCCGGGACGTTAACCGCGTGCTTCCATAGCCTGGGCTTCGTTCGGATCGATGCACACGCCGGGGCCCATGGTCGTCGTCACCACCAACTTGCGGATGTAGGTGCCTTTGGCGGCGGCCGGCTTGGCACGCTTGACCGCCTCCATCAGCGCCGCCAGGTTGTCGTAGAGCGCTTCCTCCGAGAAGGAGGCCTTGCCGATAGGCACGTGCAGGTTGGCCGTTTTATCCAGGCGGAACTCGACGCGCCCGGCCTTGGCTTCGCGCACGGCCTTGCCCAGGTCTTCCGCGGGGACCACCGTGCCGGCCTTGGGGTTGGGCATCAGCCCGCGCGGCCCGAGCACACGCCCCAGGCGCCCCACCTTGCCCATCATGTCCGGCGTGGCGATGGCCACGTCGAATTCGGTCCAGCCATCCTGGATCTTCTTGAGCATTTCGTCGCTGTCGGCTAGGTGGTCCGCGCCGGCTTCGTGCGCCAGTCGCGCGCCCTCACCCGCCGCGAAGACCAGCACTCGCACGGTCTTGCCCAGCCCGTGCGGCAGCACAACCACGTCGCGCACCTGCTGGTCAGCGTGCTTGGGATCCACCCCCATGCGCATGTGCACTTCCACCGTCGCGTCGAACTTGGTGAAGGAAGTGGTCTTGGCCAGGTGCAGCGCTTCGGCGGGAGCGTAAAGCTTTTCGGCGTCCACCTGTGCGGCGGCCGCGTTGTACTTCTTGCCGTGTTTCGGTGCAGGCATGTTCTCTCCTTGTGGTCCGAGCGGACGGCGCGAGCCGTCCTCCCACAGACTATTCTTCGACGGTGATACCCATGTTGCGCGCGGTGCCTTCCACCATGCGCATCGCGCCTTCGATATCCACCGCGTTCATATCTTTGAGTTTGACCTCGGCGATTTCACGCACCTGCGTGCGCGTGACCGAACCCACCTTGTTGCGGTTCGGCTCGCCGGAGCCCTTCTCGAGGCCGGCCGCCTTGCGCAAGAGCACCGGCGTGGGCGGGGTCTTCAGGATAAAGGTGAATGATCCATCGCTGAAGATGCTGATCTCGGCCGGGATGATTTCGCCCGGGCGGCTGCCGGTGCGCGCGTTGTATTCCTTGCAGAAGGCCATCAGGTTGATGCCGTGGCCGGCCAGCGCCGGGCCGATGGGCGGCGCCGGGTTGGCCTTGCCGGCTTCGATTTGCAGGCGGACAACGGCTTTGAGTTTCTTTGCCACGCGGTCACTCCTTCGTGGTGTTAGCGGGCGGCGCGGGCCGCCCTCCCACCCGAACGACTTCGCCTCAGGCCTTCTCGACCTGCAGGAAGTCCAACTCCACGGGGGTTTCGCGGCCGAAGAATGAGACCAGCACGCGAACTTTGCCCCGATCCATATCGATGTCGCCGACCGTTCCGATGAACTCGTTGAACGGTCCATCGATCACCCGCACGCGCTGGCCCGCCTTGTAGGTGGGGCGCACCTGCGGTGTCGAGGTTTCCATGCGCTTGAGAATCTGCGTCACTTCTTCCGGGCGCAGCGCGGTGGGCGTATTGCCCATGCCCACGAAGCCGGTCACGCCCGGGGTGTTGCGCACGACGTACCAGGATTCCTCGGTGAGCAGCATCTGCACCAGCAGATAGCCGGGGAAGACGCGCCGCTCGACATTGCGCCGCTTGCCTTCCTTAATCTCGATCTCTTCGATGGTGGGGATGACGATGTCGAAGATCCTGTCCTTCATCTCCATCGTGTCGATGCGCTGCTCCAGGTTGTAGCGCACCTTGTTTTCGTAGCCCGAATAGCAGTGAATCACGTACCAGGCGCGCCCGTCGTCCAGCTCGCCGGCCGGCGCCGCGGCGGCCTCGGGCTGAGCCTCGGCCGAATCCTCGAGCCCCGCCTCGCTCTCATCGGATGCAGCGGGCGCTCTCTCCTCGGCCGGAAGCGGCTCTGCCGAAACGTGCTCCTCATCCACCGGCATCGGTTCCGCCACGAGGCGCGCGTCCGTCTCGTCGGCGGGCGTCGCGTCGATGGCGTCGGGGCGCTCGCTGTCTTCGTGCGAGGCAAGCATGACGTCCTCTTCCACAGTCAGACTGTCCCACCCGCACTAAAGCGAGATGAGCAGGCGGAACAAGCGCGTGAACAAAAAGTCCAAGAAGCCCAGGAACAGGCTCGTGCTGGCCGTAACGGCCAGCACCACCAGGGTCAGGTTGAGCGCTTCCCGGCGCGTGGGCCACGAGACCTTGCGCAGTTCGCCCGTGGTCTCGCGAAAGAAACGCACGATGGCATTGGGTTGTCGGGCGGTGAGAGCCTTAGGCACAGCTGATCCTCTTCTCGCGATACAAGACGCCCCTGACGGCGACCCGGGCACTTCCCCGATCGTCCGGGTCACGCGGGGCGTCGCACGGCCCCCGGGGTGGATGGCCTCCCGCGGGGAGGGCGGCTCACGGCCGCCGACGATCCGGGTAGGCAGGCCAGGCAGGAATTGAACCCACAACCCCCGCTTTTGGAGAG
>JAPLGX010000167.1 GCA_026389925.1 Chloroflexota bacterium | reverse complement strand
CCAGGGCTACATGTCGGAGCGCGACTATCAGTCGTACCACTCGTTGTATGAGTCCATTCTGCCTTTCCTGCCGGTGCCGGACCTGGTGGTCTACCTGCGGGCGAGGGTGGATACCTTGCAGGGGCGCATCATGCGCCGCGGGCGGGATTTCGAACGCGAAATCCCGCGCGCCTACCTGGAGGCGCTCAACGCGCTGTATGAGGAATGGCTGGGGCGCTTCACCTTGTGCCCGGTGCTCATGGTGCCGGCCGACGACCTGGATTTCGTGCGCCATGCGGCCCACCTCGACCTGGTGGTGGCCAAGGTTAAAGAACGATTGATGGGCCAGACCGAGGTTGTCTTCGGGGCCGAAGAGCTGGTCCGCATCAACTCGCACCTGCCGGGCGAGGCGCGGTGAACCGCCTCGCGCGACCGGAACCGCCGACGGCCTATGCTATACTGGCCGCGCTCGAGGTCTAACTCATGGACAAGCAGGGTGTCGCCCGCGATCGCCTCCATCTGGACCTGCTGTACCACATCAGCCGAGAGCTGGCCGGCCACCTCGAGCTCTCCGAAGTCATCAGCCGCACTCTCGATCTCATACAAAAAGCGCTCAATGCCTCGGGCGGGAGCATTGCCATCCTGGACCAGGATGGCCAGGTGGTGGATGCGGCCCTGACCGTGGGCGGCGTGCTGCACGCCAACGCGGCCAAGCAGCTTGCGCCGGTCTTGAGCCTGGGCCTGGCGGGCTGGGTCATCGCCAACGGGCGCGCGGCGCTGGTGGCCGACACCCAGACCGATCCGCGCTGGATCCCCTCCGACCCCAACCAGTACCGCGAAAGCGCCAGCCGCGTGGCCCCCACCCGCTCGGCCGTCGCCGCCCCCTTGCCCGGGCGCGAAGGCGTGGTGGGCGTCATGACCCTGGTCCATTCCGACACCGATCACTTCACCGGGCAGGACCTGCGCCTGCTGCAATCCACCGCCGAGCATGTCGGCCTGGCGGTGGAGAACGCGCGCCTGTTTGCCGCCGAGCGCGAGCGGCGCATTCTGGCCGCAACGTTGCAGGAAGTGGCGCGCACGATCAACTCGTCGCTCGTGCCGGACAAGGTCTTCGCGCTGGTGCTTGAGCAGTTGGCGGGCGTCATCCGCTTCGACTCGGCGATGATGTATCTCCTGGAGGGCAAGGCGCTGCGGGTGGTGGCCTCGCGCGGCTTCACCCACGCCGAGACCCTCAGCCAGGAGCTGCTGCAATTCAACCCCAAGGATCCGTGCTGGCAGGTGTTGCGCGACCGAAGACCGATCGTGCTCGACGACCTGCAATCCACGGCCGGATGGAAGGGGGTGCAGGGCGTGCCGGAGACCCGCGACATGCGCGGGTGGATCGGCGCCCCGCTCCTGGTGAACGAGCAGCCGGTGGGCCTGCTGTCGATCCATTCCAAGCAACAGGGCGGCTACCGCGAACGCGATGCCGAGGTGGTCCTGGCCTTTGCCGATCACGCCGCGACGGCGGTGGTCAATGCGCGCCTGTATGCGGCCAGCCAGCAGCAAACGCGCACCATGGCCGCGCTGGCCGGCACCTCGCGGGTGGTGGTGTCGAGCCTGAACTTGGAGGACGTGCTGCAGCAACTCCTCTCGCGCACGGTCACGTTGCTCGAGGTGGAGGCTGGCTCGATTGCCCTGGTGGACGACGCGAGCGGGGAACTGGTGTTCCGCCAGGCCACCGGCCCGCACGGCGCCTCGGTCAAAGGCATGCGCGTGCGTCTGGGCGAGGGCGTGGCCGGCTGGGTGGGGCAGAATGGCCGCGCGCTGGTTGTGCCGGAAGCGCGCGTCGACCCGCGGGCGCTGACCCAGGTGGAAAAACAACCCGGCTTCGTGGCACGCGCCGTGGCGGCCGCCCCGATCCTGTTGCGCGGCAAGGTGCTGGGCGTGATCGAGGTCATCAACCCGCGCCGCGGGCGCTTCACCAACCAGACGCTGCAAGTGCTTGATTATCTTACGGGCCTGGCGGCCACCGCGATCGCCCACGCGCAGATGTATGAGGCGGCCCACGCCGCCGAAGAACGCTACCTGACCCTGTTCCAGGACAGCATCGACCCGATCCTGATGACCGACCTGGACGGGCATATCACCGACGCCAACCAGCGCGCGCTGGATTACACCGGCTACTCGCGCGAGGAGCTGCTCAAGCTGCGCATCCAGGCGCTGCACCCGCTGCACACCGGCAAGCTCGGCGAACGTTTCTCGGATATGAGCCCGGGCGAGGTGCGCTCGTACGAGAGCAAACTGCGCACGCGCGGCGGCAGCCAGATGCCGGTGGAGTTGCACGTCAAGCGCATCCCTCACGGCGAGGAAGCCTGGGTGCAGTGGATCGTGCGCGACATCGCCGAGCGTGCCTCGCTCGACGAGCTGCGCGCCGACCTGACCTCGATGCTGTTCCACGACATGCGCTCGCCGCTGGGCAGCATACTTTCCAGCCTGCATCTCCTCTCCGAGAGCCTGCCGCCCGACGAAACGGTGCGCTCGGTCATGGCCATTGCGCTGCGCTCGGCGCGCCGCCTGTCGCGCATGATCGATTCGCTGCTCGACCTGCACCGCCTGGAGGAGGGCCGCGCCGTCATCCGCAAGGAGAAGGTGTCGCTGGCGGCGCTGGCCGCTGACGCGGCCGAAGAAGTTCATCCCTCGGCGGAGGGCAAGAATATCTCGCTGGAGCTCGACCTGCCTTTGCGCCTGCCAACCGTGGAAGCCGATACCGACATGCTGCGGCGGGTGATCATCAATATGCTCGAGAACGCGATCAAATACACCCCGGGCGGCGGCAGCATCCGTGTCGGCGCGCAGGTTGTCGAATCGTCGGTGCGGGTGACGATCGCCGACAGCGGACCGGGCATCCCGCGCGAGGAGATGCACCGCATCTTCGAAAAATATGGACGCGTCGAGCGGGTCGGCGCGCCCAAGGGCCTGGGGCTGGGGCTCGCGTTTTGCCGCATGGCGGTCAAGGTTCACGGCGGACGCATCTGGGCCGAATCCCCGCCGGGCGGCGGCGCGGTCTTCCATTTCACGCTGCCGCTGCCGACCGCGGGTGATGCGGCGCAGGCAGGCGCACCCGAGGCACCGGCCGCGCCGGAGACGCCGGCCGCTGCGCAAGCCTAGAGTGCAGCTTGAGAGGAGTGCATGGCGAAGCTACCCGGAAACGTGGTGATCGAAACGCGCTGGCGCGGCCCGGCGACGGCCGCCATTCTCGGATCGCGCGGAGCGTTGTGCCTGGATGCGCCCCTCCAGCCGCTGGAAGCCGACGAATGGATCGCCACGCTGCGCGCGCACGGCGCGACGCGGCTGGCGTTCGTCGTGCAGATGGACTCCTCGCCCGAGCGGGCGGTGGCCGTGGCCAACCTGCGCGCCCTGCCTCAAGCCGGGCAACTGACCGTGGTGGCGCACCAGCACACGGCGGAGGTCATGCGCACGACGCCCGACTCCCTGCGCACCGGCGCGGTGTTGGCCACGCTGGGGGCCGGGTTCCAGGGCGGCGTGTTCGCGCTGCCGCCCTGGGTGCGGCCGCAGGTGACCTTCACCGAGAGCCTCACCTTCCACTGGGACAAGACGACGGTCGAGCTGGTGCACGTGCCGGGGGTCAACCCGGGCGCGCTGTGGGTGCACCTGCCGCAGGAAAAGCTGCTCTTCGTTGGGGATGCGCTGGCGACGGCCATGCCGCCCTACCTTGGTGAAGCGGATCTGCCGGCGTGGTTTGAGGCGCTGGCCCAGCTGCGCCGCGGGCCCTACAAAGGGACGCGGGTTTTCAGCGCGCGCGGCGGGTGGGTCTCGCCGGCGCAGGTGACGCGCTTCGCGACTTTCCTGCGCGCGGTGCAGCACCGGCTTGAGTCGCTCAAGTCGAAGAGCGAACCGCAAAAAGACCTGACCCGGGCGGCGGCCTCTCTCAGCGCCTACTTCCGCTTTCCGCGAGAGCGCCGCTTGATGATCGAGTCGCGCCTGCGCCTCGGGCTGCAGGCGCTGTGGGAACGCGAGCATGGCCCGCTGCCCGGGCGCGCTCCGGGCGGCTAGCCCATCGGCCGGTTCCCCTCCAACGCCGGGAGTGCGCATGTTCGTGCCGCTGGTTGACGTCACGCGTGGCCGCATCGTCGAGTCGCTGCACCTCGGGGCGATCGCGGTGGTGGACTCGCGCGGGCGGCTCATCGCCGCCGCCGGCGATCCGGCCTGGGCCACCTTCCTGCGCTCCTCGGCCAAACCCTTCCAGGCTCTGCCGCTCGTCGAGAGCGGGGCGGCCAAGGCTTACGGGCTCGACGAACGCGAGCTGGCCGTGGCCTGCGCCTCGCACAGCGGCAGCCCAGCCCATCAAGAAGCGGTGCGCAGCCTGCAGCGCAAGGCTGGCGTGCAACCCGAGGATCTGTTGTGCGGCACGCATCCGGTTGGCGACCGGGCGGAGGCCGAACGCTTGATCCTGGCCGGGCAACCGCCAACCTCTCTGCACCACAACTGTTCGGGCAAACACTCTGCCATGCTCGCGCTCGCCCGCTTTCGCTGGGGCGCGGTCACCTCGCCTGAGGGTCACTCCTATCTCGATCCGGCCGGAGCGCTGCAACAGGAGATCCTGCGGGCCTTTGCCGCCATGTGCGCGATGGATCCGGCCCAGGTCGAGGTGGGCATCGACGGTTGCTCGGCACCCAACTTCGCCGTGCCGCTCCAGCGCGCGGCTCACGCCGCGGCCCGCCTGATGGACCCGGCCGGGCTGGAAGAGGCGCGCCAGCAGGCGTGTGTGGCGATCACCGCCGCCATGATGGCCCACCCCGAGATGGTGGCGGGCGAGGGGCGCTTCGATACGGCGCTGATGCGCGCCGGGCACGGGCGATGGATCGCCAAAGCCGGCGCCGAGGGCTATCAACTGATCGGGGTGCGGGCGGGCGTGGCCGGGCGCGGCGCACCCGCGCTGGGTATCGCCCTCAAAGTGAGCGATGGCGACACGACCCTGCGCACCGAAGCCTTGGGCGAAAGCCCGGCCCGGGCTGCGCCGCTGGTGGCGCTGGAGGTCCTGCGCCAATTGCACGTGCTCGACGAGAACGACCTGGACGCGCTGGCGCGCTTCGACCGCCGGCCGCTCACGAACTGGCGCGGTCTCGTGACGGGCGAGATTCGCCCGTGCTTCATCCTGGATTGAGCACGCGCAGGGCACCCTGCACGAAGCGATCAGGCCGGCGAACCGCCGGCCTGACAATTCCATTGGCGCACGCAACGGCGTGCTGCCCTGGGGCTTAGATAAACGGCTCTGTCGGCGTCGGCATGGGTGTGCTGGGGATCTCGCACATACCGGGTTCGCCTCCCAGGGGTGTGAAGCCGTAGGCAAAGCGGCAGGTGTTGTCGAGCGCAAAGAGGTCCTTCAAGGGATACTGCGCTTTGAGTTCGACCAGCGGTGAGCCGGCCTGCTCGGGCGAGAAGTGGTCGTTGTAGTCGAACCACCCCGGCTGCTTCACGCCGCCGTCAGTCCAGGCGCCCCACAGGAATGAGCTGTCCCCGCCCAGCGCGGTGGGCTTCCAGGCGATCTGTACCGCCGCGGCATTGCCCGGTGCCATGCGCACCCAGGCCATGTCTGGGTCGGCGCCGACCCCGCGATTGAAGAGCAGCGTCTCGTACCCGGTTCCGCCGCGGCCCGGGTCGGAGGCCAGGGGGTTTGGCCCGCCGACGTCCTTGTTGGCATCCTGCCACACCTGCACGCCGTCGGTCGTCCACTCGCCCGCAGCCGGGGCGAGGGCCCACACCAGAACGTCCCCCCGCCCGTCAAGGTCGGTGTCCACCTCAACACCATAGGCCGCCTGGCCGATCGCCTCCGCCGGCGGCACGCCCTGCAGGAAGAGCGTGACGTAGAACCACGCCCCGCCACGGTCGATCTCGGCCCGGCCAATATCGAGATAGCCCAGGTACTGCATCGACTGGGCGGTGAATGGCCGCTCGAAGCGATTGATCTGATAGCTCTCGCCCCCCGGCGCGCGACCCTGGGCGCCGGTCTTCTGCGAGTTGGTGTCGATGATGAATCCCTCGGCGCCGCCCGGGCTCTCAGGGCGCATGGCGTGGTTGATCGCCGTGGGCGCGAGGGTGGCCTCGGGCGGCGCCGTCGCCGCCGGCGCGGTGGGAGGCAGCGCCGGAGCCGCGGTCGCGGGAGGCGGCGTGGCGGCAAGCTGGGCCATCAGGTTGCAGGCGAGAGCCGCGCCCGCCGCGAGGCCGAGCGCTGCCTGCCCGACACGTTTCGTTTTCTTTTTTCCCATGCCCTGCTCCCTCCACCTGGCTATTGAGGCGGTCCCCATCCCGCGCGCCGCCTACGGGCTGCAGGGCGTGCCTGGATTGGCGCCTGCCTGGCACGGCACGAGGCAGGTGCACACCTTGGTCGCGGCCAAGATGACGCAATGCAAACAGCCGGTGGCCGGCGGGCGCGCCTGTTGGCACACGCCCGGCTCGGTGCCGCCGGGGGTAAAGCCGAACGCCTCGCGGCAGGTATTGTCGAGGGCGAAAATCGCTTTAATGGGATACAAGTCCTTCATCTCGACCAGCGGCGAGCCGGCCTCGGCCGACGTGAAGTGATCGTTGTAGTCAAACCAGCCCGCCTGCTGCAGGCCGGCGTCGGTCCAGGCATTCCACATGAAGGTCGGCGGAGAACCGAGCAGCGATTCCTTGATCGCCAGTTGAATATCGCCCGCGCCGCCCGGCCCGAGGCGGATCCAGGCGCCGTCCGGATCGTCGCCGCGCCCGGCGCTAAAGATGGTCGTCTCGTATCCGGAGGAGGCGGCCGGCGCATCCGGCGCGAGCGGGTTGGTCGCGCCCACGTCGTCGTTGGCATCCTTCCACACCTGCACGCCGTCGGTCGTCCACACACTCGAGGGCGGCACGCTGCCCCACACCAAGAAGTCGCCGCGCCCGTCGATGTCCGTGTCGAACTCGACGCCATACAGCGGCTGCATCTCGCCGCGCTCGCTGGGCGGCGCGATGAGCCACAGCGCGATGTAGATCCAGGGCGCCTCGTGGTTGAGCTCGGCGCGTTTGATGTCGAGGAAGGGCAGGTACTGCATCGTGCTGGCCTGGAACGGCCGCTCGTAGCGATTGAGCGAGATTTGATCGCCGCCGGGTGCGCGCCCTTGCGCGCCGGTCACCTCACACACCGTGTCGTTGATGTAGCGATCCAGGCCGTAGAACTCGGCCGGCGCAAGGATGTGCACGACCGGGGCGGTGGGCGAGGCTTCGAGTGCGGGTTCCCCCGGAGTTACACCTGTGGCCGCGGTGGCCGGAAGGGTTGCGGGCGGCACCGTGGGCTGCGACGGCGCGGCCCCGCCGGGGAGCGCGCAGGCGAGCGTCAGGGCAAGTAGAAGATAAACCACAGATGCGAGTGGGGCGCGCTTGAAATGGAGTCTCATGGTCGTCTCCTTCGGGTGACCTCACGGGCTGCACGGCGTTCCGGGAAAAGCTCGCGGCGGACAGGGCGACACGCAGCGGCAGATTGGCGCCGAGAGCAGGCACACCATGCAGCCTGTTGCGGGTGGGCGCGCCTGCTGGCATACGCCGGGCTCCGATCCGCTGGGCGTGAAGCCGAACGCCTCGCGGCAGGTGTTGTCGAGGGCAAAGATGGCCTTGATCGGATACAAGTCCTTCATCTCAACGAGTGGCGACCCCGCCTGGGCCGAGGTGAAGTGGTCGTTGTAGTCGAACCACGCTGGCTGCTTGAGCCCGGCATCGGACCACGCGTTCCACATGAAGGTCGGCGGCGCACCGAGCAGCGACTCCTTAACCGCCAGCTGAATGTCGCCCGCGCCGCCCGCCCCGAGGCGGATCCAGGCGCTGTCCGGGTCGGCCCCGCGGCCCGCCTCGAAGAGTTGGGTCTCGAATCCGGAGGAAGCGGCCGGGGCGTCGGGCGCGAGGGGGTTGGCCGCGCCGACATCCTTATCTGCGTCGTGCCATACCTGGACGCCGTCGGTCGTCCACTCGCCGGAGGCGGGCGCGCTGCCCCACACGAGGAAATCGCCGCGCCCGTCCATGTCGGTATCGAACTCGACGCCATAGAGCGGCTCGAAGGCTCCGCGCTGGGCGGCCGGAGCGATAAGCCAGAGCGAGATGTAGAACCAGGGGGCTTGATGTTTAAGTTCGGCGCGTTGGATGTCGAGGAAGGGCAGATACTGCATCGTACTGGCCTGGAACGGCCGCTCGTAACGGTTCAGGGCGAGCTGATCGCCGCCGGGCGCGCGCCCCTGGGCGCCGGTGACCTCGCACACCGTGTCGCTGATGAAGCGGTCGAGGCCGTTGAACTCGGCGGGCGCAAGGATGTGCACGACGGGGCTGGTGGGCGAGGCCTCCGCCGGCGGCTCAGTCGGAACCTGGGCCGTCGCGGTGGGTTCCACTGGCTTGGTGCCGGGGAGGGCGCAGGCGAAAGCCGCCAGCACGAGCAGGCTCGTGGCGGCTCGCAGGGGACTGCGCAGGAAGCGGCTCGTCGGGACCATGATGTCCTCCTGTTCGGGTTGTAGGGCGATGAGGGCGGCGCTCCACGCGAAGGTCAAGGAGATTATATATCCGCTCAGCCGGCGCCGCCGGCCGGCGTATGGGCTCATGCCCCGCGCCGTGCCTCGACGCCGACCGCGACCGGGGTGGAGGTATAGTGAATGCGCGCGGCGAGCCGCGGGAGGTGAGCCATGCTCAAGTGGATGCGCAGTCTGCCGGTGGTGACGGGTGATCCGCTGCAGGGTGCAGCCGTTCCGGTGCTACTTCTTCTCAACCTGGCCTTCAACGTTATCGCAAATGCGAGCTTCAAGCTCTCCGCTCTGGGCGGGTCTTGGCAGTCGTTCCTGGGGTGGCAGGTGGCGGGGAATCTCGCAGGTTTCATCACGGTCATTACCCTCACTTGGCTGCTCCGCTATCACCCGCTGCACCTCGTCTTCCCGGTGACCACCGGGCTGGCGGTGGTAGGAGTTCAGGTGCTGGCCGCGGCGCGACTCTTTCGCGAACCCATCGGCCCCCGCCAGTGGCTGGGCACGTTGTTCATTGTGCTGGGCATCTTATTCATCGGCGGGCGCGGTTAGCATGCGCGGTCTCATTCGCCGTTTCGATGCGTTTCTGCGTCGGCGCGAGGGAGTGTACGAATCGAGCGCCTGCTCGCACGGCTTGCTGCGCTTGCGCCTGTCCTGCGCGCGCGAGCGTGTGCCGCTGGGCGACGGATGGGTCGAGCCGGGCGAGCAGGTGCTCGAGCTGCACCTATGGAACGAACACATGCCGCCGCTGCCGCGCGAGGGGCCAAGCCTTGCCTGGGCCTGGCGCACCGAGCGCAAGTTCGTGGCCTCGCTGCGCGATCTGGCGCGCGAGATGCGCAGCGAGCCAGCTTATCGCAACGTGCGCGCGCTGCGAGCGGTGACCGTCCTGCTCACCCCCGGCCCGGGTTCGGGCGGGCCATTGGCCGCGCGCCTCGGATTTGTCGTGCGCCCGTACCACAACCGGCTGGGCCGCTTCGGTGAATTCTGGGAGAACTTCTACACCTGGTTCATCATGTGGACCTTCAATGCGGCCAGCCTGCGTGGTCGCAAGCTGCTTGGTTTGCGGCGGTTGGAAATGTGGATGACGGCAGAGGATTTCGTGCAACGGTTTGGCGGCTGACCGCCTGCGCAGGAATGGCCCTCGACAAGGGAGAGCGCGGCGTCCCGTTGAAGGCGCGGGGCCCGAACGGACTCGCCGACCTAGCGCGCACTTGGACGACTACACGGCGCAGGCGGGAATGCCGATCAAGCACAGGATGGGCAAATAGTTGGCGGAGGCTAGCGCCGGTCGGCGCGCCGGCGCGGGCTCGCTCCTGAGGAGCGTTTGGCCGGCCGCGCGTGGCCGAACGTGCGCACGAGGTATACAAGCGCCGGCGGGTCAATCGCCCCGCGTTCCAGGTCGACCCGGTCTTCAAGGTTCTCTTTGCCGGTGAAGGCGCGCAGCGCCTCGCGTGTGGCCGAATCGTAAGCGCCGTTGACCCGCCGGTGGTAGTGGCCCAGGCGTTTCATCATGGTTTGCAGGTCGCGCGCCACCGCGCCACGAATCTCGACGCGCTCGGCCGGGTCGCTCGTTCCGGAATACAACTGGTGCAGCTCGATCAGCCGGCGCAGGCGCGGGATAGGATTGGGCGCGTCGTCGACGCGCAGGTCGAGGGCCCGGTCGTTGAAACCGGCATACCCGCCGCCTTGCCTCACCACCAGCAACGCGGCGGACTGCCGGCCGCGGCTATCACCGCCGGCGCGGTCGCCGGCCGCGAGCGCGGCGAAGAGACGCACGGCCAGTTCGCCGGGCGTGCCTTCGAAGGCCTCGGCCATCCGTTCCACGACCTGCGGCCCGGTGAGGAGGTTGCCCTGGCAGGCGTAGCCCGGCCCGGTGCGGCCTCCGGCCCAGGCGAAGCACTCCGCGCCGGTGAAAGTTGCGGCACGGCCCGCCCCATCGAGCATGCCCACCTGACGCTGGGCGCGGCCCTCGTCGGCGGCGAGCAGGCGTTCAAGCGCCTCGTGGGCCGGCACGCCCTGCTGCATCAGGTCGAGGCCGGCCGGTCCAAAGGTGGTATTGGCGTACGACTGAGTGGCGACGGCGCCCGCGTCGGCGCGCGTCCAGGGCACCACGGCGCCGACGGCCAGAAAGCGCGAGGCGACGGCGATGCCCCACTCACCCCGCGCCACATCCGCTGCGACGATCGAGAACGTGGCGATTCTCATTGGGTGCCTCCCATGCGGTGCGTGCAGGATAACCCGCGCCCCGTGAGCTGTCAACGCGCCGGCCAACGCCTCGCCCTCGGCGTGGCGGGGTTTCCACTCATGTATGTCCACCGATCGTCGCGGCTCTGAGGCCTCATGAAGGGACCATCTCCCGACGGGCGGATCGCATGACGGGCCTGGACCGCGCGCGTGTGCAAGCCGTCCTGTTCGACGTGGATGGCACACTCGCTGAAACGGACGAGGAATACCTGCGGCGGCTGGTTCGTCTTGCGCGCCCGCTGCGCTTCCTGTTCGGCCGCGCCGGTGAAGCGCGCGTCTTGCGCCGCTGGATGATGGCTTCGGAGGGGATGGCCAGCTTCCTGCTCACCGTTCCGGACCGTCTGGGCGTTGACGAACCCCTGGCGGCGCTCACCGACCGCTTGGCGGGGTGGCGCGGGCTGGGACGCCCGGGCACCTTCCATGCCGTGCAGGGCGTACCCGAGATGCTGCCGCGCCTGGCGCGGCGGCTGCCCCTCGCGGTCGTCAGCTCGCGCGACCGGCGCGGCACCCTGGCCTTCCTTGACCAGTGGAACCTCGAGCCGCATTTTGCCGCGATCATCACTGCGCTCAGTGCGCCGCGCATAAAGCCGCACCCGGCACCGGTGTATGCGGCGGCGAAGGCGCTGGGCGTTGCGCCCGAGAGGTGCCTGATGGTGGGCGACACGCGCGCCGACATTCTGGCGGGGCGGCGGGCGGGTGCGCAAACGGCCGGTGTGCTGTGCGGGTTTGGCGAGCGCGAAGAGCTCGAGGCGTGCGGCGCGGATGTCATCCTCGAGAGCACCGCCGAGGTGGCGAGTCTCTTGGGTGGCTAGAGGCGCCCCCGGGACTGGGAAACATCACCCTGTGCGGCGGACGGGTCTCACCGATACTCGAGGTTCTGTCAGGGGTGGGCGAGATGAAGATCCAGGTTCGCAGATGGAGAGGCGGGCTCGCCCCGCCAATCCCGCACGCTTTGGCGCTCGCGGCGGGTCTGACAGAGGCCTGGGTCTAGCCTGTTTATGGACAGCTGCCATAAGCGCTACTTTCGCTCACGCAGTTCCGCATCGCTCAATATTCGTTCGATTTTTTCGACCGCTTCGGGTTGGAGCGGGGACGGCTGGTGCGTATTCAGAATATTCTTGACTCTGGCATTCACCAGTTCTTCGGCCGTTTGACTGCCCTTCTTCTCCCAAAGCGTGTACGGAGTGCGATCGAGCACGGTCGGGACCCAGGCCTCGGTGCGGCAAAGAGCGGCCGATCTGGGTTGATTGAGGAACCACCCGCCTGGCCCCACTTCTTCGATGAGATCGAGCATGATGGTTTCGGGGTTGACCTGGATGCCGCGCATGACCCGTTTGGCCATGTTGATGATTTCATCCACCAACACCAGGTAGGCCAGCGATCCGATATCGGCACAGTCGAGGAAACCCACGTCGTGGACCAGCGAAGCACCGCTCAAGGCTGAAAGCATCACCTGCAGGGCCGCTTCCGCCCCGGCTTGCGCGTCCACCGTTTTGGCTTCCGAGGCGCCCGCCGTGCCCATGAAGGGCAGGCCGAGATAGCGGGCAATATCCACGGCAGCGGCTGAGTGCAGACTGGCCTCCGGCGAGCCGTAGGCGGGCCGGGC
Organism: Chloroflexota bacterium; assembly: GCA_026389925.1. Lineage (GTDB taxonomy): Bacteria > Chloroflexota > Anaerolineae > Anaerolineales > RBG-16-64-43 > RBG-16-64-43. Next base: position 5,060 of record JAPLGX010000167.1, on the reverse strand, counting down.
GGTACGCAGGTCCATCATCGAGGGCAGGCCGCCGATCGCCATGGCCGCGCCGGGAACTTTCAACTGCACGGCGGTCAGTGCCGCCAGGGCGCTCGCCAGGTGCAGCACCAGCGCCGAGGCTCCGGTGAACGGCGACTCCAGTCCGACCGTTGGCCCGCCCAGACAAACGACCGGGATACCGTGATCCGCAGCCCACAGCATGTTCGCCAGCGGCGCATCCGCCAGTTTGAGCGGAGATTCGTATGTCGTGAAGTAGGCAAAAATCGGTTTCTCGCCCAGCGCTTTCTTGCTGCCCGCAACCGCCGCCGCGATGCGGTAAATGTCTTGGAGGGCGTTCGTCGAGTTGGCCCAGGCCACGATTGGCTTGGAGGTGTTCGCCAGCTCCTCGGCAAACTCGTAGACCGGTGCAAGCACCGGGGTGACGTCGTCGAACAGGCTCAGGCCCATGATGTAGTCGATATTGGGCAGCGCGTCGCAGACCTTGGCGGTCAAGCCGGCATCGCCGCGCTGGGCCTTGCGGCGTTCACCGGTCTGCGGATCGACGAAATAGGTACAGGTCGGGCCGGGACCGAAGTGCACCCGGTCAAGCGCAACGCGCATTTCGTGTTTCCCATCCCGCCCCCAGACGGTGAATTCGTGCGGAGTGCTATCGATCGCCTGTTTCACCAGGTCGGTCGGGATGCGTACGATCAGACCCTCCACCGTTGCGCCCCTGGCCGCCAGGAGGTCCCGGGCAGCCGCGTTGTGCATCTGCACGCCGACCCGCCCCAGGCATTCCAGGGCCGCGGTGTAGAGCTCCCGGCACTGGTCATCGCTCAGCACCCGGAACAGGGGAGTATGGAGCTCGGGCGAATTGGCAATAATCATGAGGACAATCTCCGGTTTCTTTCCACGAAGAACCTGATCTTCATGAAAGAAGAGATTCGAAGCCCTTCCTGTAGGCTAAACGTGCCCGTAGTATTCCCGGTGCGCCACCACCGAGTAGGCATAATCCAGCAAGGTGCCCCAGCTGAAAATCGGGATGCCGATCGCCCGCTGCAGGGCGCGCGCAAAGGGCGGGAAGCCGGTGCATTCCAGCACCAGGGCTCCCATGTTGGCATGCTGGCGGTAGAACTCGACCGACACGGCCAGGAATTCGGATTCGGCCCTGGCGTAGTCCGCGGCCGGAGGAGAGGTGCGCAGGCCCTCGGTCCAGAGATGATCGAACTCCTTGCAGCTCAGGTCATCCATCGCTCCGCCGATCACGTAGTTCGAGCCGATTTTTACGCCCACCGATTCCAGGTGGTGGTCGGTTAAGTATTTCGAGTTTGCCATGAGAATTCCGACCACCTGATTGGACCCGACGGCCTGCTGGGCCAGCGGCACCTGGAGCAGGCTGGACATAAAAACAGGCACTTTCACGCTGGCCGCCACCTCGCGTTGGAAATACGCAAGATAACCGCATTCGGCCACGATGGCCCGGCAGCCGAACTTTTCCAGTTTTTGCGCCGCCCGAATGAACGGCGGCAGGCGCATGATCTTGTTGTCGTCCAGCACCAGTTTCTTGATGTCCACGCCAGCCACCACCTCGTACTGGATCGGGAAAGGGTAGCCGCTGGCATTGCGCACGTCGCCGGGAAAGCCCGGGTAGACGTCATCCAACAGCAGCACGCCTAGCCCCAGGCCGTAGGCCTGCTGGCCCGGGCGGGCCTCAATGCGGGTGATCCCGGTATCTCTCATGGCAGTTCTCCCTGGACAATGACTGTCAGCTGCGCGGCGTCGATGTTCCCGCCCGACACCACGCAAACCACTTTTTTCCCGGCAGGTCCTGCCAGCGCCGCCGCCAGCGCCACGGCCCCGGCCCCTTCGGCGATGACGTGCTGACGCTCCGCCAGGTAGCGGATGGCTGCCGCCACTCCCGCCAGGGGGACGGCCCGGGCCGCATCCAGCAGGCGGCTTGCCAGCGGCCACATCTGCGGAAAGACGGACGGTGCCCCCATGCCGGAAACAAAGCTGGACCGGTAGGGGACTTCGACCGGCCGGCCTGCTGAAAGCGACGCCGTTAGCGGAGCCGCCGTGGCCACCTCCACCGCCTCCACCCGCACCTCGGGCCGGGTGGCCTTTATCGACGCGGCGATGCCGCAGCTCAGGCCGCCCCCGCCGTACGGGACGAGCACCGTGTCCACCTGCGGCAGGTCTTCCAGGATTTCCAAGCCAAGCGTGCCGTTGCCGGCCATGACGGCTTCGTCCGCAAACGGGTGGACGAACCGACCTTTCATTTCGGCCCAGTCCCCCACCCGCTGGATGGTTTGATAGGCGCTAAACGGGACTTTAATGACACGCGCAGCCTGGCGCCGGATGGAGTCCACTTTTACCTCAGGCGCATCGTCCGGGACGACCACCGTGCAGGCGATGCCCAGCCGGCGGGCATACCAGGCCAGGGCCAGGCCCATGTTCCCGGCGCTGGCCGTCCAAACGCCGTCCTGGAGTTGGGCCGGGTCCGCCGAGAGCAGGGCATTCCCCGCCCCGCGCACCTTGAAAGAGCCGGTGGGTTGGAGGTTTTCCAGCTTGAGGTAGATCTCCGCCGGAGCCTCCTCCAACTCCAGACAGATGAGCGGGGTGCGCAAGATCGTCCCGGCCAGGCGCTGCCGGGCTGCTCGAATGGCTCGGATGGTTGGCGGGTGAAGTGCGCTCATGGACGGTGCAAATTTCCGGCAGCCACAAAACCCAGCCCGCGCTCGGTCAGGGCACGCGCGGTGCGGTTGAGCGCCTCGAACTTGTCGTGGAAATTGAGCCTGAGGTGCTCCCAATCGCCGCTGGCGAGAATTTCGGCTTTTGTGCGGAAATAGTCCCGAACATCGGACGGCCGCTCCCGGCTCTGTTCCACGTCCGGCTCGCCGCCTTCATGCTTGGCGGAGAGATTGGCGACACGCCCGGCCAGTTCGAGGACTTCCTCTCGGCGCAGATAGGGCTGGATGACCATCCCCTTCCACGTCTCGGTGACGTGATGCTCGAAGCGCACCCGGTCTTCCAGCTCCAGCGCCTTGCGCAACTGGGCGCTGATTCCGATCGTCTCGTTGGTGACTGAATTGCTCCAGTTTACGCCGACCAGCGGCGTCGAACCGTCCTGGCGGGCGAACAGGCGTGCCGTGAGCAGGGTCCACAGGGCGTTGTAGGGATTGTCGTTGCCGAGTGTGACCGAAATCTTGAACTGAATGTCGATCCCCAGGCGATGTAAAAGATAACCGAGCAGGACCGTTCCGTGGTTGACGTTCAATACCTGGCGCACGCCGTAGTGGGTGTAATAGTAGAGATACTCGTCCAGCCACTTCAGGGCGTACCCATTCGGCTCGCCCACGCCCCCGTAATAGCCGATGAGCGTATCCGCTCCACCGAGGTGGATGTTGGCGCCGTCCGAGCCGCGGGTGTCGAGCTGCTCCACGACACTGGCGCCGATGATCTGCATTGCGGCTGCAAAGGCGGGCAGGTCGCCGTCGGCTTCCTGCTCCTGCATGTTGCGCACCCGGATGAAGCGCCCCGGCATGATCTCAGCGTTCTCCAGCGCCCGGCGGGCGATATCCATCAGCCAGGGGAAGTACTGGCAGGCGCTGATCTCCAGCGTGACCGGCTGGCTTTCCTTGAATACTGTATCCCGGAAGCGCTCTCCGAGCAGTTTTTGGCGATAGGCGGTCAGGCTGACGAACGTCCCGGTTTCAGCCTGCCGGCGCAACCATTCCAGGTCGGCCAGGTACTCCGGGCGGATCTGCCTGAGCTTCGCTTCCAGCACGGAGGGCCGGCCTGCTTCTGCCGCCTTGCGGTTGATCTCCTCCGGTGAGCCGTATTTCTCGACCACGTCCAGGAAATCGTTCAGGGCGCGCGAATCCGCGGTGAACAACTCCGCGTTGATCTCTTCCAGGCGCACCGCCGGGATGCGCAGCCTGCTCAGAAGCGCTTCTCTGCCCAAGGCTATTCTCCCAGGTCGGCGACCGCGTCGATCTCAACCAGGATGCCGGACAGCTGGCTGCCCACCGTGGTGCGGACCGGCTTGGGGTCCGGGAAGCAGCGGGTGGTGACCTGGTTGAAAGCCGCGAACCTGCCCAGGTCGCTGAGGTGGACGGTGGTCTTGACCCCGTCCGCCAGGCCCGCTCTGCCGGCCCCCCGGACGGCCCGCAGGTTCTCGAGCGTGCGGACGGTCTGCTCCTCGATGGTCACGCCGCCCCGCCGGGGGCAGGTGCCTTTTTGGTTCGAATGGCTTGCTTGGGCATGATGTCGTTTCTCCGAGGACACGGACCGGTCAGCGCGGCTGACAGGATGCGATAGGTCAATTTCACTTCTGCCGGCCTACAATTTCGCCAGGGCGTGCTCCAGGTCGGCGAGGATGTCGCCCGGCTCTTCCAGACCGACCGACAGGCGGATCAGGCCGTCGTCGATGCCCGCCTTGTCGCGCTCGGCCTGGGTCATGTGCTCGTGGGTGATGGTGCGCGGGTGCATGCAGATCGTGCGGCTGGTGCCGAAGGTGACGGCATGAATGATGAGCTTGAAGTTGTCGATCACCGTGCGGACCGCCGGGATGCCGCCCGGCACGACGAAGGAAAGCATCCCGCCTGCTGCCCGCATCTGGCGCAGGGCCAGATCATACTGCGGGTGGGTGTTCAAGCCGGGGTAGTTGACCCGCTTGACTTTGGTGTGATCGGCCAGGTATTCGGCAACCTTTTGGGCATTGGCGCTGTGGCGGTCCATGCGCAGGGAAAGGGTTTCAAGATATTGCAGGGTCAGCCAGGAATCAAACGGCGGCATGATGGCACCCACAAACTCGGTCGTGTTCCAGCGGATGTCCTCGGTCAGGTCTTGGGGACCGACGATGGCGCCGCCCAGCACGCTGGCGTTGCCGGCCAGGAATTTGGTCACGCTGAGCAAGACGATGTCCGCCCCGAGCGCCATCGGCCGCTGCAGGGCGGCCGTGGCGGTGGTGTTGTCGACCATCAGGGGGATCTTGTGGGCGTGGGCGACGTCCGCAACGGCTTGGATGTCGGTCACGAACAGAACCGGGTTGCTGGGCGTTTCGACCCACACCAAGCGCG
>JAPLGX010000179.1 GCA_026389925.1 Chloroflexota bacterium | reverse complement strand
CACCCGCTCGATTGCCCGGTGTGCGACAAAGGCGGTGAGTGTCCGCTGCAGAATCAGACGCTTGAATACGGTCCGGGGCTGAGCCGCTTCATCTTCACCGACAAGCAGCGCCTGGGCAAACACGTGCCGCTGGGCGAACTCATCTGGCTCGATCAGGAACGCTGCATTCAATGCGGGCGCTGCGTTCGCTTTCAGAGTGACGTGGCGGATGACCCGGTGATCGGGTTCTACCAGCGCGGACGCAAGTTGCAGATTGCCACGTTCTCCGAGCCCGGGTTCGACTCGAAGTTCTCCGGCAACACCACCGACATCTGCCCGGTGGGCGCCCTCACCACGGCCGATTTCCGCTTTGGCGCGCGGCCGTGGGAGATGCGCAGCTCGGCCTCGATCTGCACGCACTGTCCGGTGGGCTGCAACACGGTGCTGCATACGCGGCGCGAAGCGGCCGCCGGCGGTCGAATGGAAATCAAGCGCGTCCTGCCGCGCCAGAACAACCATGTCAACGATATGTGGATGTGCGATAAGGGGCGCTTCGGGTATGCCTATGCCACGCATCGCGAGCGGCTGACGCAGCCATGGGTGCGCCAGGGCGAGACCCTGATGCCGGCCACGTGGGCGGAGGCGCTCGAGCGCGTGCGCACGGGCCTCGCGGCCGCGGGCGAACATGTGCTCAGCCTGCTGGGTGACCGCCTCTCGAACGAGGATCTGTTCGCGATGCGCACGCTCATCGCCGGGCGCGGCGGCGCGCTCACGCTCGATTCGACCATGGCGGGCGGCGACCTGACCGCCCTGGTGGGCGTCGGCGCGGGGACCAACCTGGCCGATCTCGGCCAGCGCTCGGTCATCTTGCTGGCCGCGACGGACTTGGAAGAAGAAGCGCCCATCTGGTGGCTGCGCTTGCGCCGGGCAGCGCAACGCGGCGCCACGGTGATTACGGTCTCGGCGCGCCCGACAAAAGCGGATCGAATCGCCAAGCACGTCGTGTGCATTGCCTACGGCGAAGAGGCCGCGACGCTGGAGGCTCTGCGCAATCTGGCCCGCGCGCCGGCGCACTTGCAGCAAGTTGCCCGAACCTTGGCCGAAGCCGAGAACGGGATCGTCTTCTTCGGCGCGGACGGGCTGGGCTTCGAGGGGACGCAGGGGCTGGCCCAAGCCGCGGCCAATCTGCTCATCGATACGCGGCACTACGGCCGCGCTAACAACGGCCTGATCGGCGTGTGGCCGCGGGCCAACACGCAGGGTGCGTGGGATATGAATGTCCGCCCCGACGGGCGGCGACTCGCCGAACACGTCGCTGGGCAGCAGGCGCTCATCGTTGCCGGCGCCGACCCGGTCGGCGATAACCCCGCGCTCGCGCCGGTCGTGCGCGCGCCGAAGTTCCTCGTCGTTCAGGAATTGTTCCTCAGCCAGACGGCCAAGCTGGCCGACGTGGTTTTGCCCGCGCAATCGTTTGCCGAACGCGAAGGCAGCTTCACCTCCGGCGAGCGCCGCGTGCAGCACTTCTACCCGGCCGTGCCGCCCGCGGGCCAGAGCAAGCCCGACTGGCAAATCGCCAGCGAGATCGGCCGCGCGCTCGGCCTGGCGATGCCGTGGACCTCGGTCGGTCAGGTATTCATGGCCCTGGCCGCGGCCACGCCCGCCTATGCCGGCGTGACCTATGCCGCGCTCGCAAAGTCCGAGACGCAGTGGCCGCCCACCGGCCCGTCGGCTTATCCGTTCAGCGGCACGGCCGCGCGCAACGACCAGGGCCTCGGTGTGCAATTGCGGAGTGCGGCGGAGCGCGGCACAGCCGTGAGCCCTTGCGCCGTGAGCTATCACGCGCCGCGCGCCGAGTGGTTGGCGCTCCCCATCACGCGTCTCTACGACCGCGGCACGCTGCTCCTGCGCTCGGCCACCCTTGCCCCGCGCCTGCCTGCGCCGTCGGTCATTCTTCATCCGCTGGATGCCGATCAGCTGGGAGTCCAGCCCGGCGGTGCGGCGACACTCGTGCTGAATGGGCTGCAGGGCGAGCTCACGGTTGTCGTGGATGAGGCGACGCCGCGGGGAGTGATGCTCCTCCCGCGCAGTGCCTCGCTGGCACTTGCGGCGCCCATCGAAGTGAACCTGCGCCCTGCGCTCGCGGCCGGCGCGCGGGCCGATCTCTCGCGCTGAGAAGGCAAGGCGTGCCATTCGACACGGCGTTCTTCGTCGAACCACTGATCAAAAGCGTGGTCCTGGTGCTCGGGCTGACCGCCGGCTTCGCCTACCTGACGCTCTTCGAGCGGCGGATCCTGGCCCGCTTGCAGGTGCGCATCGGCCCCAACCGCGCCGGTCCCGGCGGCATCCTGCAGCCGATCGCCGATGCGGTCAAGCTCATCTTCAAAGAAGAACTCATCCCGAGCGCGGCCGACAAGCTGGTCTTCGTCCTGGCGCCGATCATCACCGTGGTGCCGGCGCTCATCGTGCTGGGGGTGGTGCCCTTCGGCCCGACCGTAACCATCTTCGGCCGCTCCGTGCGCCTGGCGCTGGCCGACCTGAACGTCGGCGTGCTGTATATTCTCTCCATCACCTCCATCTCCATCTACGGCATCGTCCTGGCGGGCTGGGCCTCCAATAACAAGTACGCCATGCTGGGCGGCATCCGCTCTTCGGCCCAGATGGTGAGCTACGAACTGGCGCTCGGCCTGGCATGGGTCGGGCCGATCCTGCTGGCCAACTCGATGAGCCTGGAGAAGATCGTCGAGGCCCAGCGCCCCTTGTGGTTTTTCGTGCTCCAGCCGGTCGGCGTGTTGATCTTCTTCATCGCCGCGCTGGCCGAAGTCAACCGCGCGCCGTTCGATATGCCGGAGGCCGAGCAGGAACTCACCGCCGGCTACCACGTTGAATACTCGGGGATGAAGTTCGCCCTGTTCTTCATGGCCGAATACATCAAGATGATTGCGGTGTGCGTCATCGGTGCCACGCTGTTCTTCGGTGGCTACCTCGGCCCGTTTGTCGACCGCCTGCCGTGGCTCGGGCCGTTCTACCTTCTGCTCAAGGTCGTGGCGCTGCTCTTCGTGATGGTGTGGGTGCGGGCCACGCTGCCGCGCATCCGCTACGACCGGTTGATGGCGTTCGGTTGGAAGGTGCTCATGCCGCTGGCGCTGGCCAATGTGGTGGTGACGGCGGTGGTCCTGGTGGTGATCGGCTGATGGATGAGATGCCAAGCCCGCGCGGGCTGAGAGGTTTGGGGATGGCGGTTAAGGGGATCCTGGAGGGGCTGGCCACGACCCTGGGCATGATGTTCGAGCGCCCGGTGACGATTGCCTACCCGGAGGTCAAGCGCCCGGTGCGGCCGCGCTTCCGCGGCCGTCACGAGCTCAAGCGCTACGCCAACGGCCTCGAGAAATGCATCGGCTGCGCGCTGTGCGCGGCCGCCTGCCCGGCGGATGCCATCTTCGTCGAGGCGGCCGAGAACACCGATGAAGTGCGCTTCTCGCCCGGCGAGCGCTACGCGCGCACGTATGAGATCAACTACCTGCGCTGCATCTTTTGCGGCTACTGCGAGGATGCCTGCCCCACGGAGGCGATCGTCCTGGAGAGCCAGTACGAACTCTCCTACACCGACCGGCGCACTGCGATCCTCGGCCGCGAACAGTTGCTCGTGCCGGTGCCGCCCGGGGGCCAGCCCACGCCGCAGCGCGTGGCACCGCACAGCTTCGACCGCGCCATCCCCGACATGAAGGACCCGGAGTGAGCCATGACGCCTGATCTGGCCGTTTTCCTGGGGTTGGCTGTGGTGACCGTGGCCACCGCGCTGGGCATGCTCATCAGCCGCAGCGCGGTGTACTCCGCCCTGTTTCTCGTGCTCAACTTCGCCACCGTGGCGATGGTCTATTTCTTACTCGGCGCGCCCTTCATTGCCCTGGCGCAAGTGACGGTCTATGCCGGTGCGATCATGGTGCTCTTCTTGTTCGTGATCATGCTGCTTGGCGCCGACCGCGCCGGTGCCGGCCCGGTGCCCCGAGCGTGGCAATGGCAGCGCATCGTGGCTATCGGGCTGGGAGCGGTGCTGGCTGCCGAGACTGTGTACCTCATCTTCTCGCGCGGAGGCATGAGCAGCGTGGCCCATTCGGCGCTCGCGGCGGGGCAGGGCGGACCGGCCGAGATCGGCCTGGCCCTCTTCCGCGATTATCTGCTGCCCTTCGAGGTGACCTCGGTGCTGCTCCTGGTGGCGATGGTGGGGGCGGTCGTGCTCAGCCGTGAGGAGCGCAAGCGGTAGAGCGCAGAGCATTCACCGCGGAGAACGCCGCCTGCCCCCTGGCCTATCGCTCCAGGGCTGGAGGGCTAGGCCAGGGAGATCGCAGAGAGGTCTCACCACGGAGAACACAGAGACGTCCTATAGAAGGCGCCTTGGGAGCAGGGTCCGTTACGGGAACACTCAACAATGAAAATAATCATCCCCCGCCCCGCGAAGCGGGGAGGGGATGAAGGGGCCTGCCCTCGGCACGAGGGTGGGGCCGCTCGAGCAGAACGGACCTGGAGAATTCGGGAATGATCCCAACAGCTTACTTCGTCGGATTGTCGGCTCTCTTGTTTTCCATCGGCGTGCTGGGGGTGTTGGTGCGCCGCAACGCCATCATCGTCTTCATGTCGATTGAGATGATGCTCAACGCCGCCAACCTGGCCTTCATCGCCTTCGCCCGCGCGCAGGGCTCGCTGGCCGGGCAAGTCTTCGTCTTCTTCGTCATGACCGTGGCCGCGGCCGAAGTGGCCGTGGGCCTGGCCCTGATCGTCACCGTGTTCAAATCTCGCCACAGCTCGAGCATCGACTCGCTCAACTCGCTGCGCGGGTAGCCGCGAATCATCACATGGCGGAAGGTTCTGGGATGAGCCTCTTCGGATTAGTGCCGCTGGTCGTCTTGCTGCCGTTGGCCGGCCTGGCCCTCAACCTGCTCTTCGGCCGCCGCCTCGGCGAGCGCTTCACCGCCTGGGTGGCGTGCACTGCGGGCGGGTTGGCCTTCGGCGTGGCGGCCGTGCTGGCCTGGGCCCTCGCGCAAAGCCCGGAGGGGGCGGTGGTGCCGCTGGCCTCCTGGCTGCACGTTGGGGCGCTGGATGTGCCGTGGGCCTTCCGTGTGGATACGCTTTCGGTGACGATGATGCTCGTCGTCTCGGGCGTCGGCACGCTCATCCACATCTATGCCACCGGCTACATGCACGAAGAGGTGCGCCTCAACGAAGACCCCGGGCGCTACACACGCTTCTTCATCTACTTCAACTTGTTCCTGGCCTCCATGCTCCTTCTGGTGAGCGGCGACAGCTTCCTGACCCTCTTCGTCGGCTGGGAGGGCGTGGGGCTGTGCTCGTACCTGCTCATCGGCTTCTGGTACGAGAAGGGCAAAGATGGCATCAGCAACGCGCTGGCCGGCAAGAAGGCCTTTGTGGCCAACCGCATTGGCGACGCCGGTTTCCTCATCGCCATCCTCCTCATCTACACCAACTTCGGCAGCCTGTCGTTCGATACCGTTTTCGCGCGCGCAGAGGAGTTGGGCCCGGCCATCGCGCCGCTGGCGACCCTCATCACGCTTGGTCTCCTGGTCGGCGCCACCGGCAAATCGGCGCAGATCCCGCTCTTCGTCTGGCTGCCGGACGCCATGGCCGGCCCGACGCCGGTCTCGGCGCTGATCCATGCCGCGACCATGGTCACCGCCGGCATCTACATGCTGACCCGCTCGCACCCGCTGCTCGCGCTCGCGCCGCTCACGCAGAACGCGGTCGCGGTCGTCGGCGCGGCCACGGCGCTGTTCGCGGCGTCGATCGCCGTGGCACAAAACGACATCAAGAAGGTGCTGGCCTATTCCACCATCAGCCAGCTTGGCTTCATGGTTGCCGCGGTCGGGCTCGGCGCATATGTGGCGGCCATGTTCCACTTGCTGGCGCATGCCTTCTTCAAGGCGCTGCTCTTCCTCTCGGCCGGGTCGGTCATCCTGGGCGTCGAGGCGGGCCACCATCATGCCGCCCACGCCGGGCACGGCGCGCACGCAGGGGAACCCTTCGACCTGCAGGACATGCGCAATATGGGCGGGCTGTGGCAGCGCATGCCCGTCACGCGATGGGTGTATCTCATCGGCGCCGTTGCGCTGGCCGGCCTGCCGCCGCTGGTTGGATTCTTCTCCAAGGACGAGATCCTGGCCGCCGCCTTCCAACGTTCGCCGGGCATCTACCTAACCCTCACCGCCGCCGCCTTCCTGACCGCTTTCTACATGACCCGCCAGGTGTGGCTGGTCTTCTTCGGGAAACCGCGCAGCGCGGCGGCAGAGGGCGCGCGCGAAAACCCGCCCATCATCACCGCGCCGCTGATCGCGCTCGCCGGCCTTTCCATTCTCGGCGGTGTGATCAACCTGCCGGGGCTGCACACGCTCACCACTTGGTTGGGCCATACGCTCGGCGAGGCCGAGGCCGGCGAGTTCAACCTGCTCGTCGCCGGGCTCTCGACCGCACTCGCCCTGGCGGCCATCGCCCTGGCCGCGGCTTTCTATCGCGCGCGCCCTGTGACCCCCGGCGCCGTGGACCCCTTGCGCGCCATCCTTGGCCCGCTGCACCTGGGCATGGAAAAGAAATGGTGGGTGGATGAGATCTACGACGCGCTGATCGTGCGCCCGTATGTGTGGCTGGCCCAGCGCACCGCCGGCGTCATTGAGATGCGCTTCTGGCACGACTTTGTCCACGAGCGCGTGCTGGCCGGCGGCTTCACCGGGCTGACCAACGTGCTCGCTTGGCGCATCGACAAGCCTTTGGTCGATGGCTTCTTCACCGGGCTCGCGAGTGCCGTGCAGCGCCTGGGCGAGGGCCTGCGCCGGCTGCAGGTGGGCTACGTCCGCGCTTACGCCACGGTCTTCCTGCTCGGGGTGGTGGCGGCCCTGGGTTATATCGTGCTCGGCCTGCGCTGAGGCTGCGCGCAGGGTGGGTGCATGCCGATCGATCGAGGAGCAACCATGAGTCTCTTGCTTCAGCCTCTCACACTGGTCACCTTCTTCCCGCTGATGGGCGTGCTGATCCTGCTCTTCCTCAAGGAGGAGTGGAAAGGCGCGCTGCGCTGGGTGGCCTTGCTCACCTCACTCGTCACTTTCGGCCTGGCCGTGTGGGTGCTGGTGCTCTTCAACCGCAGCGACCCGGGGCTGCAGCTCGTGGCGCGCGCGCCGTGGATCCAGTTCGGCGGCCTCTGGAACATCGAATACCACCTGGCGCTGGATGGCATCAGCATTTTGCTCGTGCTGCTCACCGCGCTGCTCACGCCGCTGGCGCTGCTCTCCACCTGGAAGTCGATCACCGAGCGGGTCAAGGAATTTATGATCTTCTTCCTGCTCCTCGAAGTGGGCATGACCGGCGTCTTCCTGGCGATGGACCTCTTCCTCTTCTACATCTTCTGGGAGTTCACCCTGGTGCCGATGTATTTCCTGATTGGCATCTGGGGCGGCGAGCGACGCATCTACGCCGCGATCAAGTTCTTCCTGTACACCATGTCCGGCTCGGTGCTGATGCTGCTGGCCATCATCTGGCTCGGGCTGGCGGGCGGCACGTTCTCGCTGCCCGACCTTGTCGCGCGCGGGGGCATCCCGCTCAACCTGCAAGTGTGGCTGTTCCTGGCCTTTGCCCTGGCCTTCGCCATCAAGGTACCGATGTGGCCGCTGCACTCGTGGCTGCCGGATGCGCACGTTGAGGCACCCACCGCCGGTTCGGTCATCCTGGCCGGCGTGCTGCTGAAGATGGGCTCCTACGGCTTCGTGCGCTTCAACCTGAGCCTCTTCCCGCAGGCGGCGGTGCAACTCGCGCCGTGGCTGGGCGGCCTGGCGGTGATCGGCATTATCTACGGCGCGGCGGTCTCGTACGCGCAGCAGGACCTGAAAAAGCTGGTCGCATTCTCCTCGGTCTCGCATCTGGGCTTCGTCATGCTGGGCATCTTCGCGCTGAACGCCGAGGGCATCTCGGGCGGCATCCTGCAAATGGTCAATCATGGCCTCTCGACGGGCGCGTTGTTTCTCATCGTCGGGCTGATCTATGAGCGACGCCACACGCGCGATCTGTCCGCGTTCGGCGGGCTGTGGAAGATCGTGCCGGTTTACGGCGCGCTGACGCTGGTCGTCACACTTTCGTCGATGGGCTTGCCCGGGCTCAACGGTTTCATCGGTGAGTTCACGGTGCTCTTGGGCGCCTACGGCTCGAGCGCGCTCGGCTCGCCGTGGTTCGCGGCGCTCTCGGTGCTGGGCGTTATCCTCGCGGCGATCTACCTGCTGACGATGTTCCAGCGCATGTTCCTTGGCCCGGTGACGCACGAGGAGAACCGCGGGCTTAAGGACCTGAGCGCCCGCGAGATTCTGACCCTCGCGCCACTGATCATCCTGATCTTCTGGATCGGCCTGTATCCGAAGCCGTTCTTCGATTTGATGGGTCCGTCGGTGGCGAAACTCGTGGCTGGTCTGCAAACCGCCGTTGTGGCCATGCGGTAGGGGCAAAGAGCATTCACCGCCGAGATCGCAGCCTGCCCCGCGGGCTAGAAACCCGGCCGGAATCCCCTTCTGCAAAGACAGGCATGGGACGGCACGGTCAGCGGCCGCACTTTCTCGATGATCTGCCGGGATGGCGACCTAAAAACATGCTAGCGAAGGGCATCTGCTCCCACTACATCTCTATCGCAAGACTTGCCGGCCGCACCTCTAG
>JAPLGX010000488.1 GCA_026389925.1 Chloroflexota bacterium | reverse complement strand
CACCGTCAAAGTGGGCGGGGTCACGGCCGAGGCGCTGGAGAAAGCGATCCGCCCGCACGCGCTGCGCGTGATCGACGTGCGCACGCTGTAACGGGTCTGGCTCTAAAACAACAGGCGCCCGGTGGGCGCCTGTTGTGATTCGATGCGGGACTATCAGCGGATGGATAGGCGCGTCATGCTTGGCTGCATGCCGGTCGCCGGGGCAGGACGGTCAAAGCGCGAACGTGAAATGACCGTCAAAGCTGAGGCTGAAGGCCCCACGGCAGATAATGTCTCTGCCAACGAGTATCTGGTAGGGGCTCCCCCCTCCGGGTACAAACTCCATCAGCTGAGCCCCAGCCATGACGAACCCTGCGGTGCCAAAAGGAAGGAGCAGATCCGCGAGATAGACATTGACCGGGACGGATTGCGTTGCAGATGTCATGGGACGCATTCCCACAGGGCGCAATCCAACGGCCTGTGCCACGGTCGCAGAAATGCAGGTGGACGAGGCACCTGTGTCGACAAGGGCAGGAAACGTGGGTATCTGAGGGGGTGGAGGGCCTCCCGATGAGAGAGCGCCAGGTTGCACGACACCCACGTTTATCAAAGGGCCAATTCCCGGGTCAAACCTACTGCTGAGGACCGGCATGGGAGAAGAATCCTAGATCAATGGGCGTTTCGATGACCTCTTGCACAGAAAAGAGATGGTCGCCAGCGAAGAGCTTCTGACCGGCCACAAAGGCGTCGCGGGCTGTATCAAAGAACTCAACAATCTCCCCGTGACGCATCAGGGCGAACTTCCCACGCTGAGAAGTGAGAAGCGTAGGTAGCTTTCGCTCGAAAGCGCTGTAGTTAGCCCGTACCTGCTCCAACAGTTCATCGGCCATAGCGCGACCTCCTCAGGGAACCAAGATCTCATGCCCCACTGTTCAATGCATCTCGCGTCCCAAGCCATTTCATGATAGCACCGGGAGGAAGCCGGAGCAAGCCAGCATTTCACCGGCTGTTTCCAAGCGATTGCGCGAGGTGGCCTATCGGCGCTTGCGGCGCGGCCGGCTGCGCTTGGGCGGGCTGCTCTCGGCCCCGTCGGGCGACAGACCTCGCCCGGTGCTCGCCCGCACCACGCGCTCTTCCTCGAGCGCTCCGCGCAGTTCATACACCTGGTCGCGCAGCATGGCCGCCTTCTCGAACTCCAGGGCCTGCGCCGCCGCGCGCATTTCCTTTTCCATTTCGTGCACCAGGCGTTCCATCTCGGCCCGCGGCAGTTCGCCCCGCGTCACACTCTGGGCCGCCGCCGGTTCGCCCTCGCTGCGCACGCGCTCGGTCAGGTCGTGCACCGCCTTGACGATGCTCACCGGCTCGATATCGTGTTCGCGGTTGTATTCGACCTGCTTGGCCCGGCGGCGGTCGGTCTCGCGCAGGGCGCGGTCCATCGACTCGGTGCGATGGTCGGCGTACATGATGACGAGCCCCTGCACGTGGCGCGCGGCGCGGCCGATGGTCTGGATGAGCGCCGTGTCGGAGCGCAGGAAGCCCTCCTTGTCGGCGTCGAGGATCGCCACCAGCGACACCTCCGGCAAGTCGAGCCCCTCGCGCAAGAGGTTGATGCCCACCACCACGTCGTAGGTGCCCAGGCGCAGGTCGCGCAGGATCTCCACCCGCTCGAGGGTCTGCACCTCCGAGTGCAGGTAGTGGACCTTGATGCCCGCCTCATGCAGGTAATCGGCCAGGTCTTCGGCCATGCGCTTGGTGAGGGTGGTGACGAGCGCCCGCTGGCCGCGTGCCACGCGCGCGCGTATCTCCGCCAGCAGGTTGTCCACCTGCCCCTGCACCGGACGCACCTCGACTTGCGGGTCGACAATGCCGGTCGGGCGGATGATTTGATCCACCACGCGCTCGGCGCGCTCCAGCTCGTACGGCCCCGGCGTGGCCGAGGTGTACACCGTCTGGCCCATGTGCTCTTCGAATTCCTCAAACGAGAGCGGCCGGTTGTCGAGGGCCGAGGGCAGGCGGAAGCCGAAATCGACCAGCACCTGCTTGCGCGAGCGGTCACCGCCCCACATGCCGCGCACCTGCGGCACGGTCATGTGGCTCTCATCGAGGATGAGGAGGTAATCGGGCGGGAAGTAATCCAGGAGCACCCACGGCGGCGAGCCGGCCGCGCGCCGGTCGAGGTGGCGCGAGTAGTTCTCGATGCCCGCGCAGTAGCCCACTTCGCGCATCATCTCCAGGTCGTAACGCGTGCGCTGCTCGAGGCGCTCGGCCTCCAGCGGCTTGTCGTGGGCGCGGAACCAGGCCACCCGCTCGGCCACCTCCGCTTCGATATCCACCACCGCCGCGCGCAACTTCTCGTCCTCGGTGATGAAATGGCGCGCCGGGTAGATCTCCACGCGCTCGAGGTCGGCCAGGATCTCGCCCGTCACCGGGTGCAGCTCGGTCAGCCGTTCCACCTCGTCGCCGAAGAACGACAGGCGCACGGCGGTGTCGCCGTAGGCCGGCATGACCTCCACCGTGTCGCCGCGCACGCGGAAGGCGCCGCGCTTGAGGTCCAGGTCATTGCGCTCGTAATGGCTTTCCACCAGCTGGCGCAAGAGGGCCTGGCGCCGTACGGCCTGGCCCTTTTCGACCACGATGACCACCTTGCCGTAGGCCTCCGGCGAGCCCAGGCCGTAGATGCACGAAACCGAGGCCACGATC